>NZ_JARVRU010000049.1:0-64506 GCF_030209535.1 Lysinibacillus sp. fls2-241-R2A-57 | reverse complement strand
CCGCCTTTAAACGCCTTCAATTCTGAATAGAAATTACCAAATATAACCATATCAAACAGGATGGTTTATTTAGTATTGCCTAAAAATACTATTCCATCTTTCAACAGAAGTGAAACTCATCGTTCCTCTTAAAAAAAATATCAAATAGATGTTTTTAAATCTAAAGTTGACAGCTATGATTTCACTCGCTTCCGCGGGTATTTACACTTGCCGCGCGGGTATTCACTCCTTCCGCGGGTATTTACCCTCTTCGCGCGGATATTTCACTCGCTTCCGCGGGTATTTACCCCCTTCGCGCGGGTATTCACCCTTGCCGCGCGGGTATTCACTCCTTCCGCGGGTATTTACCCTTGCCGCGCGGGTATTTCACTCGCTTCCGCGGGTATTTACCCTTGCCGCGCGGGTATTCACTCCGTCCGCGAATATTCATCCCTGACGCGCGGTATTCATCATCTTCCCTGCTAATGAAAAAAAGAGTGCTCCATTTGGAAGCACTCTTTTTTTATATTATCGTGTAACTTTCTCTTCGACAACTTTTTCTTTAACAACGCCGTTAGTTCCTGGAGCTACTGTCCCTGGTGTCATTGTTCCTGGAGTTGTTGTTGTTCCCGGAGCTACTGTTCCTGGAGTTGTTGTTGTTCCTGGAGCTACTGTTCCTGGAGCTGTTGTTCTTGGTACTGTCGTTCCTGGAGTCGTTGTTCTTGGTACTGTTGTTCCTGGTGTTGTAGCTTCAGGAATAACGGTACCATTCACGTCACGATTGTAGACGTCATGTCTCTTAGTCGGATCTACAACGTCTTCTACTTTATCTACACCTTTTCGAACGTCGTATTTAACATTCTCGACTGGTTTTGTTTCAACAGCTTTGTTTCCCCAGTTACAACCTCCAAGGAATAAAGCAGCAAGGATAATGGCTAAAAATGACATTTTCCACATATGAAAAAACCTCCTTTCTTGGGTGCTATGTCATCAAATACAACGTGTGCATTTGTGATCCTACATAGATTGCCCGGGAAAGGAGGGAACTATCCGATTTTCGTACAAACTATTTTTGTTTTTCTTTTAACAATTGTTCAATGTACGATGCTTCTGCTTTACAGTTATAGCTATGGTTTGTACCTAGCTCTTTTTGCAAGGCATTGATTGTTTCGATTTGCTTAGCCGTTGGTTCTTCATTTAAAATTTTTGCAATTACTTCGTCGATTTTCTGTGCCATCTCTTCATGGAATTCAGTACTCATCAAAACATTTGCTGGGATTTTTTCGATCCATGCGGCATTTTCTTGAAAATAAGTTTGCCAGCTAGCAATGAAGTCTTCCATAGAGAAACGCTCTTCTTTCCAATCAATACTTGCTAAGTATGATTCGAAAGATGTTGAAATCGAACGCGTAATGCTAATTTTAACACCTGAAGACAATTCCTTATACATCTATATAATCCTCCTACGTTTTAAAAACAAAACTAAAATTACATGTATTTCAATTCACAATTGCATTTTATAAAACAAATAAACTGTTAAAAAGATTAACAGTAAAGACATTATTCGACATAATTATTTTATATCTTTTAACCTACAATTGCAAATTACACCTGTTTTGGCTGCTCGGGTCCAATAGCAAATAGAATATCTGCTTCACATACTAGCTCTCCATCGACTGTTGCCACACCATGACCTTTGCCCATTACTCCACGTAGTTTCACGAACTCTACTTCTAATCGAAGTTGATCTCCTGGTACTACTTGGCGCTTGAAACGACAATTATCAATACCCGTCAAGAAAGCTAGACGACCTTTGAATTCATCTGCATTTAATAATGCTACTCCACCAACTTGTGCTAGCGCCTCTACAATTAAAACGCCTGGCATTACTGGATAGCCTGGGAAATGCCCATTAAAAAAGTCCTCGTTCATAGAGACGTTTTTTAAGCCTACTGCACGCTTCCCTTCTTCTAATTCAACAATTCGATCAACAAATAAAAATGGGTAACGATGTGGTAAAATTGCTTGAATTTGCTCTACTGTTAACATTTCTTTTCCCCCTCAATGTATCAATATCAATTTCGCCTTGGCGTAATTGTAGCTGTCGCTTCGCTTTCGCACAGAAAACATTTGTAGCTGTCGCTTTGCTTTCGCACAGAAAACATTTGTTGCTTTCGCACAGATAAATTGCCACAGGACGTGGCATTCTTAGCCTGAGTTCCTCTTCAGTAGGTGTCTACTGAATGAAGATAAATAATTATGTAAAACAAAGTATGGTAAAGAATAATATTATTCTTTACCATTCATAATATCAAATATATGCTGCCAAGTTTCTGGTTTAAAAACATCCATGGCTTTACCTTCTCCAATAACACTATAGCCAATCAATGCACCTAAAATTGCAGCAACAACAACTAAGACGATAATAAGTACAACGCGTAGCCAAATCGGAATCAGCCGTATTTGCACCCATCGAACCTCTCGTTGCTCTCCATTTGAGCCGTGTTCCTTCTCTTCTGGTGGCGTATCGGTTTCTTTTGTTTGCACAGAACGTCGACTTGAATCGTTTGTCATAGATTGTACTCCTCTTCATTCTAAACAGTAATAACGGATTTCCTATCGAATACCATTAATGAGCCCAAGCATTTGGTCTGCTAAAGTTACCGCTCTTGCATTGAATTGATACGAGCGCTGTGTTTGTATTAAATCCGTCATTTCTTTTGAAAGATTTACATTCGACATTTCTAGCGCACCGTTTTGCATGCCAATTTGTTGACGATTTGCTCCTCGTAATTCAGTGACAACGTCAGCTTGTGTATATCCAAGCTGAGCGAGGTTATTCGGCAATCCAACGTAGGAGCCAGAAATATGCTCCATTAGCTGTGGCTTTTGAAATTCTGTCACTGCTAAATCAGTACGAATAATATCCCCATTCGGATACGCTGCCTCTAAAACACCGCCGTTGCGTACAGCAACATTTTGTACATTACCTGGTAATGTAATAGCTTGTCCTGTTGAATCTGCCAATGGATATCCATCTGCATTTACAACCATTACTGTTCCATTATTTAATGGTGACAAATAAAAGTCACCTTGACGAGTATACACTGTTTTCGTGCCATTTTCACCATCTGGCATTAAAATATTGAAATATTGCTTCGGTTTTGTGAAAGCTAAATCAAGGTCACGATTTGTTGTTTGTAGGGAGCCTTGCTTGTGATTTGATTGGATTTGTCCAAGCATTGCACCTGAACCATAACGGATGCCAACAGGTGATTGTCGGTCAGCACGGTCTTGTTTATCATTATTAAATTGCTGATAAAGCATTTCATTAAATGTAGCTTCTTGTGATTTAAAGCCAAGTGTATTGCTATTGGCAATGTTATTACTAATTGTATCTAGTTTATTTTGTAATTGCCCCATTGTATTTGTTGCAGTCATCATTGTACGTAGCATGTTCAAACGCCTCCTGTTCGCCTATTATACTTTCCCGATTTCATTAACAGCTTTTTCCATACTGCGATCATAAGCTTGTAACACTTTTTGGTTAGCTTCGAAAGCGCGATATGCTGTCATTAAATCTGTCATTGTGCGACTAGAATCTACATTTGAGCCCTCTAGATAATTTTGACGCAATGTAAAGGATACACCATTCGTTCCATAAGCTGTCGGTAAATTTGCACCGTTTTCTGTTCGAATTAAGCCATTATCCTGTTTACGTAGCATGTTCGGATTCGCCGCATATGATACTCCAACACGTGCTACTTGCTGATCATTAACATAAATTGCTCCGTTCTCATCTAGGCGGAAATCATCATTCGGTAGCTGGATGCGTTGACCTCTGTCTGATAACACATACAGTCCTTGTGGATTTACTAAATAGCCTTGACCATCTAAAGTAAAGTTCCCGTTACGTGTATATGCCTCGCCACCTTCTGGATGAGCTAAACGGAAGAAAATAGATCCTGCGACGCCATCATCATTTTGTGGTAAGGATCCATCAATCAAAGCCATATCTGTCGTGAAATCTGTACTATAGATTTGGCCTTGTATGTAGTTTGGCAATGTTTCTTGCATATAAATCCCAGTATTTAATGCTCCAACTGGACTCATATATTGAGAGCCTGCTTGTTGATTGGCAGGTGCATTTGTTTTTCCTACGCTTGACATGAGCATATCGGGAAATGAACGAATTGTTGATTGGTCTGCCTTAAACCCTGGTGTATTCGCATTTGATAAATTATTGGTTAGTAGTTCTGTTCTTCTTTGTTGTGCAATCATACCAGTTGCAACTGTATAAAACCCTTTAAACAAAGGAATCACCTCATTAAATTTTTATAAGGATGCGGGTACTCGATCAATATTTTCAAGCATAATGCCTGTACCAATTGCTACACAATCCATAGGGTGCTCTGCAATGAACACAGGTACCTTTAACTCTTCGATTAATAGCTGGTCCATACCATGTAGTAGTCCACCACCGCCAGTAATAATTACCCCACGATCAATTATATCAGCTGATAGCTCTGGTGGCGTTTTTTCTAAAACATTTTTTGCAGATTGAACAATCATAGCAACTGATTCATGTAATGCACGTTCAATCTCCTCAGAGTAAATTGTTATTGTACGTGGTAAACCTGTCACCATGTCACGACCACGAATATCCATTGAATCGTTTCTGCTACCTTTAAAGACTGTACCGATTGTAATTTTAATGGCTTCTGCAGTACGTTCACCAATTAGCAATTTATATTCCTTTTTAATATATTGTAAAATATCATTATCAAAAACGTCGCCTGCCACCTTAATGGATTCACTTGTTACAATATCACCCATTGATAGGACTGCAACATCTGTTGTGCCGCCGCCAATATCGACTACCATATTGCCGCTAGGTTGGAATATATCCATGCCTGCCCCAATTGCTGCCACTTTTGGTTCTTCTTCTAAGTATACTTTTTTTCCACCTGATTTTTCTGCGGCTTCTCGGATAGCCTTTTGCTCAACACTAGTAATGTTCGTTGGACAGCAAATTAAAATACGTGGCTTAGCTAAAAATCCTTTTACATCTAACTTATTGATGAAATGTCTTAGCATGACTTCTGTAACGTCAAAGTCTGCAATGACACCATCTCGTAATGGGCGAATTGCAGTTATATTCCCTGGCGTACGCCCTACCATTTGGCGGGCCTCTTCCCCTACCGCTAATACTTTATTTGTTTTTTTATCAATCGCCACAACAGATGGTTCATTTAAGACGATTCCTTTACCTTTAACGTGTATTAACACGTTCGCAGTTCCTAAGTCAATGCCTATATCTTTAGAAAACATTTTATAATTTCTCCTTCCCGCCAGTTCCTAACTACATAACGTTCATTTTATCTGTTTATCTAGAATATTTTATCATATTCTATTGGTAATTTCACCTAATTTTAGTGAACGGAACTGTTTTGTTTCAATTATATGAACAGTCATAGAAAAGAAGAAATCGTTTAAAGAATCTTTTTGTTTCATTACCTAAAGCTAGGTGTGTCATTTTGTTAAAACGTATGCAATGTATATAAGTTGATCTTCGTTCCGACTGGGCGACTCCATGGGAATTAGCGTCACAGATGAGACCCCGGAGCGAGCAACGCGAGTAAAGCGGCTCAGCGGACGCCCCCAGGAAGCTTTGCTCTGTGCGAAAGCGAAGGGTCAGCAACAACAAATGTTTTCTGTAGCGAAAGCGTAGCGACAGCTACAAAGCGCCCAGTCGGAACGGAAATCAACCCTACGTTATGGTGAGTAGCCTTTAAAGATGGCTGTTTTTAGAATTTTTAGTATGCAGAAAATAAGTATCTAACTTGTCCTGTGCAAACAAAAAAAGAACGAATCATTCTTGACTCGCTCTTTCTTTCCACTTGTTTTTCGTTGCCTCTCCTCCACGAATATGACGTACGGCCTTATGATAGGCGAGAATTTCCTTTACTTGCTCAGCTAATCCTTCATGAATTGTTGGCAATCGCTCTGTTAAATCTTTATGCACCGTACTTTTTGAATAACCTGTCATTTTCGCGAGGACACGCACAGTTTCACGCGTCTCAATTAATAATTCACCGAGGCGTATGCAGCGCTTCCGAATGTGCTCGTGCACGTTCTTCGTCCTTTCCACACAATTTCACAAAATGGCTTCGGCATCAGATGCACGTCTGCGCATTTCTTCACCTTATGTGAGGACAAAGCTATTCAGAACACGTTTTACATTTTCATGTTAAAATACTGATTTTTTATGCAGTTTTTAGTATTTGTTTTTCTCATTGAAATACTGAATTTAAGATTTACTTATTTTCAAAGGCTAGTAATTTTTTCGGATTAATATATTTTCCGTTTTCTAGTACTTCAAAATGCAAGTGAACGCCAGCTGCTTGGTTCCACTCATTGTCAGTTGCTTTTCCAAGCGCTTGACCTTGTGTTACCTCATCGCCTTCCTTGACAGCAATGTCTTTTACAGAGCTATATTGTGTTTGTATACCATTTGCATGCTCAATCACAATTTTATTGCCTGTAAATGCATCAAGTTTTACTTGTTTTACTTTACCACTCATAGCAGCAAGTACTTCGAATTCTTCACCATTCATAGAAAGAGAAATACCAGAAGATGTCGTAAATGTTTGATTAAATACCATAAGTGCTTTTTCACGCGACTCTGCATTAGCCTCTACTTCGTAAAACTCTTGTGAAACTTGAACTTTACCTAAATCTGCTTCCTTGAATGGGTACTTCATATTTTCAGTGCGTGCATTTGTTTCAACTACAGGACCTGAATCTACTTCTGCTACATTTGGTAGTGGAGCCTCTTCTACTTGAGATACAAGACTATTGTATCCAAATAGCATTCCTGCTAGCATTAGAGCGCCACCACCGTAAACTGCTGGCCAAAACCACGGTTTCTTCTGTAATTGAACTTTTTCATTTTGATTTTGAGAAGTTTTACTATTTTTATCCTCTCTCATTTTCATCACCTCTAGTTGCAGTGTGAACAACTAGAAGTTATTTTAAACATGCATCTATCGATTTTATTTCAATATCTTGATAATAATAGTGTAAAATTTCGGCAGCAGTTTTCCCATCACTTGCCATAGCCGCTGCTCCGTATTGACTCATTCCTACCCCATGCCCATATCCTTTCGTGCTAGCCTGCACATTTCCTGTAGCCGTATTATAGGAAATCTTAAAATCAGTTGATGGTATTTGTAAAAGTGTTCGAACTTCTCGACCTGACCACACATTCTTGCCTAGCTGCATGCGCTCAACACGTCCTGAATCATTTAAAAAATACTGTACACGGTTGAAATCACTTGCTTGCCATTTAACAGGCCACAGTGCATTCCATTCAGTTAATGTCCATTCCTTTATAGCTGAAAACTTTGGTGATGATTGATCAGATATACTTGCAACGCTTTGTAAATATGGTAGATCATTGCCGCTATAACCATAGGCACTTTCTGTCTTACCATTGCTAGTAGAGTGAAACATTGCCGTAATTAATTCATTATTATATAGAAGAACTTGTCCTTTCGTTTCGTTAATGGCCTCGACAATTTTCTTTTCATTCCCCGGGAAATTGCTAGTCCAGTTCGCTTTTCTTTGCTCCTTATTGTAAAAAACCTGTCTAGCAACTGTAGGCGCGATAGCTATTTTACCGTAATTTGTCGATTTCAATGCGTATGTTCTCGCTGCAATCGCCTGCGCTTTTAAAGCTTCTTTTTTAAATGAAACAGGCATTTCTGCAGCCACTACACCAGTCACATACGTTTCTAAAGGGATTTTCTCCTGTTGTCCCTCCACTTCTATAAATATTTCACAGGCTTGCTCTGTCGTTGAAGGTAAATCCTCAGCCATACGTTTCTCACTAAATGCCACAGGAAGCATATATAATGCTCCAATCAAACAAACTATGCCTATACTCGTTATCCATTTTTTCATAAGGAATAATATGCTCAAACTCTTCAAATTATGTGGACCTGGGCGCAGTAAGCTTCGGTACGCATGAGAAAACATTACTAGAGAGGGCTATCTAAAAATGGTACTTCACCATAACGTGGGGTCGATTTCCGTTCCGGCTGGGCGCTTTGTCGCTGACGCTTCGCTTTCGCACAGATAAAACATTTGTCGCCGACGCTTCGCTTTCGCACAGATAAAACAATTGTAGCTGTCGCTTCGCTTTCGCACAGAGCAAAGCTTCTGGGGGCGTCCGATGAGCCTTAAAAAAGCACCAAAATAGGATCTAACATCTTCTTATATGGTGTTGTACTTGCTTTTCATGTAGCTCTCGCTTCTCTTTCACATACTATAAAGAAAAAACCCTCTGCAACTAAGCAAAGGGTTTTGAAATCTATTTAGTTTGTTGGTAATTCAACTGTTGATTTCTCTTGAATGATAACATCTTCAGCTGGTACACGTTCAATATTTGCGCCAAGTGAAGCTAATTTGCCGTGGAAATCAACGTAACCACGATCTAAGTGATGAAGTTTTGTAACTCTAGTCACACCTTCAGATACAAGACCTGCTAAAATTAGTGCAGCCGCAGCTCGTAAATCAGTCGCCATAACTTCAGCACCCTGAAGATTTACAGGCCCTTCGATAAACACAGAACGTCCCTCTATTTTAGCGCCGGCATTCATGCGACGGAATTCTTCAACATGCATAAAACGATTTTCGAAAACCGTTTCCGTAATAATACTCGTACCTTCAGCAGTTAACATCAATGCCATCATTTGAGATTGCATATCTGTTGGGAAGCCTGGATGTGGCATTGTTTTAATATCAACAGCTTTTAATGTATTAGGAGCACTTACACGGATGCCTTCATCTAGCTCCGTAATTTCTACACCCATTTCACGCATCTTTGCAATTAATGCTGTCATATGCTCAGGAACAGCGTTTTCAATTGTTACATCGCCTTTTGTAATTGCTGCTGCAACCATAAATGTGCCTGCTTCAATACGGTCAGGAATAATATGATGTTCTGTTCCATACAATGTATCGACACCTTCGATACGAATTGTATTCGTACCTGCACCGAAAATACGACCACCCATACCATTAATAAAGTTTGCAAGATCTACAATTTCAGGCTCTTTTGCAGCATTTTCAATGACAGTTGTTCCTTTTGCTAAAGCTGCAGCCGTCATAATATTTTCTGTTGCCCCAACGCTTGGGAAGTCCAGATACACATTGGCACCTTTTAAACCTCCATCAGCTTTCGCTTCTACATATCCATGACCAAAAGAGATTTTTGCTCCCATAGCCTCAAAGCCCTTTAAATGTAACTCAATTGGACGAGAACCGATTGCACAGCCCCCTGGTAAAGCAACACGAGCATAGCCATTTCGAGCAAGTAAAGAACCCATCACTAAAATCGATGCACGCATTTTACTGACAAATTCAAACTGAGCTTCACTAGAAAGTTCTTTTGTTGTATCTATATATACTGTATTGTCCTCAGGTATATATGTAACTGCCGCATTTAGACTTTTAAGTACTTCGTTTATTGTGAAGACATCTGCTAAGTTAGGGACTTCTTTAATTACATTTTCTCCTTTAGAAGCAAGTAAAGCCGCCGCCAGGATTGGTAACACTGCATTCTTTGCGCCCTCTACACGTACTTTTCCTTGTAGCTTTTTGCCGCCAGTCACTATTATTTTTTCCACCTTATGTCCCTCCGAATTCAATCTATTAACCTATCAAATTTTTATTTTAACAAGAAGTATAATGTCATAATCAGTAAACAAACAACTCTATAGTACAACTTTTCTTACGCTCGTTCAAGTATCCAAATCACTATTTTAAGACATTTATTGATATTTTGCTATTAATTTATTGTACGCATGATTTTTTTTTTTGTGAATGACCAATAACATGGAAGAAAAGCGTTAATTTCTAATACATACCCAAAAATTTATGAACAAAAAACAAAATCTAATAAGACTTCTTTCAGCGAATGTTTGGACATCCACTGAGAAATAACTTAAACCCGCATTGATCTTAGCACCTATGAGGTAGTTAAGCTTATTTTTACATATTTCAAAGGACCACATAATTATGTTATAAAGTCCTGTGAAATATGTAGTTTTCAATTACTAACAAAAAAGATAGTCATAAGGAGCTATTAAAATAAATACGGAAGTTTCCCTGACCAGTTTGAAATTTGGAGAAAGAAATTTGAAACAGCTGATCCTATCGTAATGCTTAATAAAATATAAATTAATTGAATTTGAAATACTTTATTCTTCTTGAAAAGCTTTTCTAGCATCAAAGCTTGTAGCGCGTAAAAAGCAATAGCGATAAAAAATATATGCGATAAAATGCCTATTAAAGATTCTTGTCCTATTGCCTCATATATTTCCATGTTGTTTCCTCCATATTTATTCCTCTAGCAACACTCGCGATTGGTTGCATTTGGGATAAAGTTAAAAAACGGACAGATATTGAATCTGCCCGTTAAAATTTGAATTAGATATTACCCTCATGAACGTTGATACGATTCAACGCACGTTTTAATGCTAGGTCAGCACGTTTGAAATCAATGTTGTCTTGTTTACTTTGAATTCGTCCTTCAGCACGTTTAACGGCTTCTTTAGCACGTTTAACATCGATGTTATCAGCAATTTCAGCAGAAGGAGCTAAAATTGAAATCTTATCAGGACGAACTTCAATGAAACCACCGCTTAAAGCAACCATTTCAGTAGAACCGTTTTCTTTTTTAAGCTTCACTGCACCAATTGCAAGTGGAGCGACCATAGGAATATGGCCTGCAAGAACACCGATTTCTCCTGAAGTTGTTTTAGCGATTACCATTGATACTTCAGAATCGTATACTGGGCCGTCGGGAGTGACAATATTGACTAGAACTGTCTTCATATTTTTTCCTCCTCGTCCCTAGTATTAAACCTCTACGCCCATGCTTTTCGCTTTTTCAACTACCTCATCAATAGAACCAACTAGACGGAAAGCATCTTCTGGTAGGTGATCCCATTTGCCATCAAGGATTTCCTTGAATGAGCGAACAGTTTCTTTAACAGGTACATAAGAACCTTTTTGACCAGTAAATTGTTCCGCAACGTGGAAGTTTTGAGATAAGAAGAATTGAATACGACGAGCACGTTCTACTGTTTGTTTATCTTCATCAGATAACTCATCCATACCTAAGATAGCAATGATATCTTGTAGTTCACGGTAACGTTGGATTGTACGTTGTACACCAGTAGCAATTGCGTAGTGCTCAGCGCCTACGATTTCTGGTGATAAAGCACGAGAAGTCGAAGCTAATGGGTCAACCGCAGGGTAGATACCCATTTCTGATAATTTACGTTCAAGGTTAGTAGTTGCATCTAAGTGGGCGAAAGTTGTAGCTGGCGCCGGGTCAGTATAGTCATCGGCTGGTACATAGATCGCTTGAATAGAAGTTACAGAACCTTTGTTAGTAGATGTGATACGCTCTTGTAATTTACCCATTTCAGTTGCAAGTGTTGGTTGGTAACCTACCGCAGAAGGCATACGACCTAATAGGGCAGAAACCTCAGAACCTGCTTGTGTGAAACGGAAGATATTGTCGATGAATAAAAGTACGTCAGCACCTTGCTCATCACGGAAGTATTCTGCCATTGTAAGACCAGTTAAAGCTACACGCATACGCGCACCTGGTGGCTCGTTCATTTGACCGAATACCATCGCTGTTTGCTTGATAACGCCTGAATCGCTCATCTCGAAGAATAAGTCGTTCCCTTCACGAGTACGCTCACCTACACCAGCGAATACAGAGATACCTGAGTGCTCTTGTGCGATGTTGTTGATTAATTCTTGGATTAATACTGTTTTACCTACACCGGCACCACCGAATAGACCGATTTTACCACCTTTGATATATGGTGCTAATAAGTCTACTACTTTGATACCTGTTTCAAGAATTTCAACTGTAGTTGAAAGTTCATCGAAAGCTGGTGCTTCGCGGTGAATCGAATCACGACGAACGTCAGCTGGAATCTCTTCACCTAAGTCGATTACTTCTCCTAGTACGTTGAATACACGCCCTAAAGTAACTTCACCAACTGGTACTGAGATAGCTTTTCCTGAGTCTGTTACTTCTGCTCCACGTTGTAAGCCATCCGTAGATGACATTGCAATTGTACGAACAGAATCATCACCTAAATGAAGAGCAACTTCTAATGCAAGAATTGTTGGTTCTTCATTAGGACGTTCAATCTTAACTGTTAGTGAGTTATAGATTGCTGGTAATTGGCCATTGCTGAATTTTACGTCAACAACTGGACCCATTACTTGAATAACATGTCCTTTATTCATTACTGTGTACCCTCCTATCGTATTCTTATACGACATTGGGAAGCTGGCCTATTCTAAGGCTGCAGCTCCACCAACGATTTCTGTAATTTCTTGTGTAATTGCTGCTTGACGTGCACGGTTATATTGCAATGAAAGGTCTGAAATAAGATCAGATGCATTATCAGTTGCATTTTTCATAGCAGTCATACGAGAAGCATGTTCACTTGCTTTCCCATCTAATAATGCCCCGTAAACTAAGCTTTCCGCGTATTGTGGAAGTAATACTTCTAGAATTGCTTCACCAGATGGCTCAAATTCGTAAGAAGCATTACTGCTAGCAGGTGCAAGATCCGTTAATGGAAGAAGTTTTTTCTCTGTCACTTCGTTAGCAATTGCGCTGACAAAGTGATTGTAGTACATATAAAGTTCATCATACGTACCGTCAATGAACATACCAACAGCATTACGAGCGATTTCTTTAATATCAGCGAATGATGGTTGGTCAGGAAGAGCAACCACACTGCTGATGACATTATGATCACGTTTCACAAAGTAATCACGAACAACACGACCTACCGCTAAAATAACGTATTCGTCTTTTGATTTATGACGCTCGTCAATTGTACGTTGTACTTGACGTAGGATACTTGAGTTGTAAGCACCTGCAAGACCACGGTCAGAACCAATGACTAAGTAAGCTGTTTTCTTAACAGGACGAGCAGTTAACATTGGATGTCCACTGTCTTTTGTTCCTGAAGCGATTGCGCCTACTACGTCCTGGATTTTTTCCATGTAAGGAACGTACGCTTTAGCGTTTTGCTCTGCACGACGTAACTTTGAAGAAGAAACCATCTGCATCGCTTTCGTAATTTGTTTCGTACTCTTTGTTGAAGTAATACGACCTTTAATTTCGCGTAAGTTTACCACTGGTATTTCACCACCTTTTGTTTTTTAATCAAGTGACTATCTCGAACTTATTCTGATTTAGCGAAAGTTTTTTTGAATGCATTGATTGCTTCAACATAATCCGCATCAGGAGCAAGCTCTTTTGTAGTACGAACGTGATCTAAAACGTTTGTGTGGTTTGTATCTAACCAGCTTAAGAATTCACCTTCAAAGCGAACGATATCTTGTACTGGAATATCATCTAAGTGACCTTTAGTTAATGCATAAAGAATAGCAACTTGCTTTTCAACTTTAAGTGGTTTGTTTAGGTCTTGTTTAAGAACTTCAACCGTACGTTTACCACGCTCAAGTTTACCAAGTGTGATTTTATCTAAATCAGAACCGAATTGAGCAAATGATTCAAGCTCACGGAATGCAGCTAAGTCAAGACGTAGTGTACCCGCAACTTTTTTCATCGCTTTAATTTGAGCAGATCCACCTACACGTGATACAGAAAGACCGGCGTTAATCGCTGGACGTACACCTGAGTTGAATAAGTCAGATTGTAAGAAAATTTGTCCATCAGTAATTGAGATTACGTTAGTTGGGATGTATGCAGAGATATCCCCAGCTTGTGTCTCAACGAATGGAAGAGCTGTAATAGAACCATTTTGATATGTTTCATTTAACTTCGCAGCACGTTCAAGTAAGCGGCTGTGTAAGTAGAAAACGTCACCAGGGTAAGCTTCACGACCTGGAGGACGGCGTAGAAGAAGTGAAAGTTCACGGTAAGCTGATGCTTGTTTAGAAAGATCATCATACACGATTAAAACGTGTTTACCTTGTAACATGAATTCTTCTGCCATAGATACACCAGCAAGTGGTGCTAAGAATAATAATGGAGCTGGTTGAGAAGCAGAAGCTGTCACAACGATTGTGTAATCTAAAGCGCCATTTTTACGAAGAGTTTCTACTACACCACGTACAGTAGATTCTTTTTGACCGATTGCAACGTAGATACAAATCATGTTTTGGTCATTTTGGTTAAGAATTGCATCGATCGCTACTGATGTTTTACCAGTTTGACGGTCACCGATGATTAACTCACGTTGACCACGACCGATTGGTACTAGAGCGTCGATCGCTTTGATACCAGTTTGTAGTGGTTCGTGTACTGATTTACGAGCCATTACACCGAAAGCTGGACTTTCGATTGGACGAGATTTTGTTGTGTTGATAGGACCTTGTCCATCCACTGGTTGACCAAGTGGGTTTACAACACGACCAATTAGTTCTTCACCAACTGGTACTTCCATGATACGACCTGTACGACGAACTTCATCGCCTTCTTTGATGTCTGTGTATGGACCTAAGATTACGATACCAACGTTACCTTCTTCTAGGTTTTGAGCCATACCCATAACACCGTTAGAGAACTCTAAAAGTTCTCCAGCCATGGCGTTGTCGAGGCCATGAGCAAGAGCGATACCGTCACCAATACGGATAACTGTACCAACTTCGCTTACTTTAAGTTCAGATTCATAATTCTCAATCTGTTGTTTAATCAGACTGCTGATTTCTTCAGCCTTGATGCCCATGTATGTCACCTCTCACATTTCTAAATTATTAACCGATTAATTCACGTTTTAGACGCTCAAGCTTGTTCGCTACTGAGCTATCATAAATATGGTTACCGATTTGAACACGAACCCCACCAAGTAAAGATGGATCGATTTCGTTTGTAATGTTTAATGATTGTTTCCCAACAAGTTTTGCAAACGCTGCCGAAATATTAGCGTTCTCTTCAGCAGAAAGTGCACGAGTTGAAAATACAGTAGCATCTGCAATACCTTGTGCTTGTGCAGCAAGTTCAGCATATGCTGTTGCGATTAGCTTCACTTCGTTTACACGTTTTTTCTCAACAAGTAGTTGAACTGTGTGTAAAACTTCTGGAGTTGCACCAGCGAAGATTTCAGCTATCATTTGTTTCTTGCGTTCGATAGAGAACTTAGGAGCATTTAAAAGTGTAAAAAAATCTGGAGATTCTTTGACAACATTTGTTAGTTCGTTTAAGTCTGCTCCAACTTCAGCAAGAATGTTTTTTTGTTGCGCTAATTCAAAAAGCGCTTGAGCGTAACGTTTTGCTACAGTTGAATTACTCATCGAGCTTCCCCTGCCTTCGCAATCGTCTCTTCAATTAGAGCACGGTTGTCTGCCTCAGAAATCTCTTTGCTAAGGACTTTAGATGCTGCAAGTACAGATAATGAAACGACTTCATCACGTACAGCTGCAATAGCTTTTTCTTTTTCAGACTCAATTTCACGTAAAGCCGATTCTTTTAAGCGGTTTGCTTCATTGCGAGCTACAGTAAGAATTTCTTCTTTTTGCACTTCGCCTTGCTTCTTAGCGCTTTCAACAATCGATTGTGCTTCCGTACGAGCTTCTTTAAGAAGGCTCTTTTGTTCTTCTAAGAATTGATGCGAATCTTTGCGAGCTTTTTCAGCAGCTTCGATTTCACTAGCTACTAATTCTTCACGTTGTTGCATGATGCCCATAAGTGGACCCCAAGCGAACTTTTTAAGTAATAGCATTAGCACTAAGAAAATCACTAATGTTGATACGATATCACCACTATTGAAACCTCCACCAGTGCTTGAACCTAGTACAAGATAATCTAAAAACACGATTGTTTCACTCCCTTCAAGAGCTTTGACTTCAACATAATTATAATTACTTGAAAAACTACCTATTTTAAAAAGCTATATTTACACATAGCTTTTATCAGTTCCAAAATGAATGGCGAAGTTTCATCTGAGAATCCTGCTTCGCCACTAGTAAAATTCAGTGTACAACTGAATTATTTGTTCATTACGATGAATGCTACTACTACTGCGATGATCGGTAGGGCTTCAACTAATGCAACCCCGATGAACATTGTAGTTTGAAGAACGCCACGAGCTTCTGGTTGACGAGCGATACCTTCTACTGTTTTTGATACGATAAGACCGTTACCGATACCTGCACCAAGTGCAC
This sequence comes from Lysinibacillus sp. fls2-241-R2A-57, assembly GCF_030209535.1. NCBI lineage: Bacteria > Bacillati > Bacillota > Bacilli > Caryophanales > Bacillaceae > Lysinibacillus > Lysinibacillus sp. fls2-241-R2A-57. Next base: position 48,288 of record NZ_JARVRU010000049.1, on the reverse strand, counting down.
CTAAACCGATTGCGATTGCTGCTGCTAATAAACCTAATGAACCTGTCATTTGAAAATTTCCTCCTTGGAATTGTTTGTTTTTTTGGTTCAAGCATAAAATATATGCTTTATATTAATGGTCATCGCTCACTTTATGAGCCATGTAAACCATTGTTAACATTGTGAAGATAAAGGCTTGGATAAAGCCGATGAAAATAGAGAAACCTTGCCATGCTATCGTAGGAACAATTGCTCCGATGAATCCCATAGCACCTGTTGATGCTAAACCTGCAAGTAAGCCTAGTAAAATCTCACCCGCATAAATGTTACCGTAAAGACGAAGACCTAATGTTAAAGTGTTTGCGAACTCTTCTACTAATTTTAATGGGAACATGAATGACATTGGCTTGAAGAATGTACCAACATAATTACCTGTACCTCTCATTTTAATACCGTAGTAATGAGTTAAAACTAAAATCATTGCTGCAAGCGTCATAGTAACAGTTGGATCAGCTGTAGGGGATTTCCACCATAGTGTGCCATCATAGATGATTGAGAATGGAAGACCTAATAAGTTAGATACTGCGATAAACATAATAAGTGTGATACCTAAAATATGGAATCGTCCACCAGTTTTCCAGTCCATGTTGCTTTTGATGATGTTCTTTACGAAATCCATAATCCATTCCATAAAGTTTTGCATACCAGTAGGTTTTAACTTTAGGCTTCTAGTTGAGATAACCGCGATTAAGAAAACGATTAAAGCCGCAACTAGTAACATCATAACAGTTGAAAGGTTGAATGTTAGTGAAAACAGACCAAAGTCAACCGTTTTTAATGGAGCTTCATGATTCATTGTTATTTTTCACCTCTCTTTCTAATTTAAAGCACATTAGCGGTTCCTTACATGTGATACAATTCTCTCGACAAAGAGAAAAACGTACGGAATCATTAGCCCTATGACCGTGCTAATTAAGTGAAAATAGTTTGGCAACGAAATTGCAAGAGCGACTGCCGCCACACCTGATCCAAAACGAAGCATTGTACCAAGTGAGCCTATCTTCTTCCCTTCACTAATGGATCGATCAAACTTCTCCATACGGCGAACTAAAATCCAAAAATTATATGTACCAAAGAATGCACCGATTGCGATGCCTGCAAAAACCGTCTGATAGGGTGTAAATCCCCAGCCTAATGCACAGAGTGCGAGCAAAAAAAATAACGCTCTCTTCTGCACAGCAAAAATGTGATGCAAATCTAGCATTGGTTTATAATCTCCTGAATCATTTTTTCGAGTAAAGAAAGTGTTTGCTGACCACTATGTGAAATCAGAAAAGAGCAGTGAAAAACACTACTCACAGCGGAATAGTAACGGGAGAGGCCTTTTGAAATTACAGGTGTAAATTCAAAAAAATGTCTTACACCCCGAAACGCACAAAACGTTGCAAACCGACAGCTTTAGTTTGAACTGTCAATTTAGTAGAAACTTGATATAACAAGCGTTTCAACGTCTATTAACGAACAGAAACCCTTATCATTCTTACCCTTTGTAAGCATACAATAGGAGATATTTGAAGTCAATTAGTAAAGGAGAAAAACTTCACAGCCTCTATATTCTTGTCAAATTGTTGACAAATTTGTGTATGAAATTTCATAGTTTCAAAACTAGATTTCGCACTCATGCAAAAAAAAGCTAATTTACGACGCGTTTTCGCTCGTAAATTAGCCCCCCTATCACAATAGGTACATTAGACTCATTTTTTTAGTTCTAAAAATAGTACATTACTTGTCTTTTTGTAAAAATCTTAGAAGAGCCTCTACGATACGCTCAGAAGCATGTCCATCTCCATATGGATTTGATGCTTTTGCCATTGCTTCATAGGCATTTGTATCTTCTATTAATTGTTTCGCTAGCGAATAGATTGTTTCTTCTTCCGTACCTGCTAGCTTTAATGTCCCTGCTGCAATACCTTCTGGACGCTCTGTTGTGTCTCTAAGCACTAGAACTGGTTTACCTAATGAAGGAGCTTCTTCTTGGACGCCACCAGAATCAGTTAAAATCATATAGGAATTAGCCGCAAAGTTATGGAAATCAAAGACTTCAAGAGGTTCAATTAAATGTACACGCTTGTGATCTCCTAAAATTTCATTAGCAATTTCTCGTACAGCCGGGTTCATATGCACTGGGTAAACAACTTGTACATCCTCATGCTCTGCTAAAATTCTAGTAATGGCACGGAACATATGACGCATTGGTTCACCTAGGTTTTCACGACGATGTGCGGTTAATAGAATCATACGATCTGTACCTATTTTTTCTAAGACCGGATGTGAATAATGTTCACTTACTGTAGTAGCTAATGCGTCGATCGCAGTATTACCAGTCACAAAAATAGTTTCAGCGTTTTTATTTTCATCTAAAAGATTTTTCTTTGACACTTCTGTCGGCGCGAAATGAAGGTCAGCCATAACACCTGTTAACTGGCGGTTCATTTCCTCTGGGTATGGTGAATATTTATTCCACGTACGTAGACCTGCCTCTACATGTCCGATAGCAATTTGGTTATAAAATGCAGCTAAGCTTGCAATGAAAGTTGTAGCTGTATCGCCATGTACTAAAACAATATCAGGCTTTGCTTCTTTCATAACTTTGTCTAAGCCTTGTAATGCATTAGTTGTCACGTCGATTAATGTTTGACGATCTTTCATAATATTTAAATCGTAGTCTGGTGTGATTTTAAATGTTTCTAATACTTGATCGAGCATTTGGCGATGTTGGGCTGTTACCGTAACAATCGATTCAATTTGCTCAGAATGCTTTTGTAATTCCAATACAAGTGGAGCCATTTTAATAGCCTCTGGTCTCGTACCGAAAATCGTCATTACTTTCCATTTTTTCGTCAAAACGATTTGCACCGTCCTTTATTATAGTATATGAAAAGTGCTTTACTCCCATTGATCTGCGCCAGATAAGGCAAGCATCAGACTTCAAAAGAAGTACCGCCTAAACATACTAGGAAACGTCCTTCAATGTTGAAGGACGCTTTCAAAAGTTATAAGTTGCTTAAAAATTACAAACTCAATTGATTCAACTGTTTATTATTGGCCCATCATCATAACGTGGGGTTGATTTCCGTTCCAATCAACTTATCAACATGACATACATATTATCAAAATGTCATCCTAACTTTCAGTGGTGAACCTTGTGATATTATTTCGTACCGAATAGACGGTCTCCTGCATCACCTAGACCAGGTACAATATAGCCGTGGTCATTTAATTTTTCATCAAGTGCAGCAATATAAATATCTACATCTGGATGCTCATCTTGAATAACTTTTACACCCTCTGGCGCAGCGATTAAGCACATGAATTTAATGCTTTTCGCACCACGTTTTTTCAGTGAGTTGATCGCTTCCACTGCTGATCCACCCGTAGCAAGCATTGGGTCTACGATGATGAAATCACGTTCTTCAACATCTGCAGGAAGTTTTGCATAGTACTCTACAGGTTTTAATGTTTCTGGATCACGATAAAGACCGATATGACCTACTTTTGCCGCTGGAATTAGCTTTAATACGCCATCTACCATGCCAATACCTGCACGTAAAATCGGTACAATCGCAATTTTTTTACCAGAAAGTACTTTTGTTTTAGCAGTTGTAACAGGTGTTTCAACTTCAATTTCCTCTACTGGTAAATCGCGTGTAATTTCGAATGCCATTAATGTTGCGACCTCGTCTACTAGCTCACGGAATTCTTTTGTTCCTGTATTCTTATCGCGAATATAAGTTAATTTGTGTTGGATTAGTGGATGATCAAATACGTATACTTTGCTCAAAGGGATTCTCTCCTAACCGTTCGGATTTCATTTTTATCTCACCTAGTATAACAGAAAATAGGAGTCGTCTCAAAAATTAATTTGGGACAACTCCTTTTCTAGAATGTTTCCTACATATACTAGCGATTATTTATCGAGTATTGCATCTAACTGTTCTATTGGCATCGGTTTGTAATAGAAATATCCTTGCCCTACTGTACAGCCGAGGGTACGTAAAATCTCAGCCTGTTCTTTACTTTCAATACCTTCTGCAACCGAAGTCATCCCTAGATTTAATGCTAATTGAATAATAGATTGAACAACAGCGAGCGTCGCAGCATCATTAATAGCATTAATAAAGCTTCGATCTATTTTCAATTCCGTAAACGGCAGTCTTTGTAAATAACTTAATGATGAAAAGCCCGTTCCAAAGTCATCCACTGACGTTTTAAAGCCATAGCCCTTTAATTCTTGGATAATAGAAAAAGCTGTCTGAAAATCAACTAGACCAATATTTTCTGTCACTTCTAAAATGATATATTTCGGATCAATATCGTATTTCTGAACGAGCTGTAACGTATCCTGTACAAAGTTAGCATAGTAAAAATGATTAGGTGAAATATTTACCGCGACCTTCACTAATTCTTTCCCTAATCTCTTACGCTCCGCTAACCATGAAAGTACAATTTCTAATATTTGAATATCGATTTCTCGTACCTTTCCCGCACTTTCCGCCACTGGAATAAAAATCGCTGGTGACACAAAGCCAAGTTCCGGAGAAATCCAACGGGCCAGTGCTTCAATGCTTTGAATTTCACCCGTTCGTAAATCAACCTTTGGCTGTAAATTTACCGAGATTTCTTTGTTTTTTAACGCTTGTGCCAAATGGTTTAACACTGTCATTTGCTGCTCAAGCACATCATTTCTTTCTTGTGTGAATATTTCCATATGAGTACCCGGTTTATCAGCCGCAAAGGATACAGCATTATCTGCGAAGCGAATCGCGTCAGCAATATTGATCTCACCGTTAAATGGAGCAATGCCCGTTTTCAGTGTAATATAAATTTGCTTTCCACCCACAATAAAAGGCTGACGAATGATCTCTTTTATACGCAATTCATAATATAAGAAATCTTCATTGGCTGTCGCTTTTGAAATGATTAAACTAGAGCTAGTAAATCTAGCAATATATTCGTTGTGTTCATTCTGCTGTTCATTTAGACGATTGGCAATTTGTCTTAAAAGCTCGTCTCCCGCTTCACGGCCATATAACTCCACAATTTGATGAAATTCGCTTGGCTTTACGATTTTGATATTGCCATTTTGACCGCATTCTTTCTCTCTTTCTACCTTATTTAAAAAACTATGTCGATTAGGTAGCCCCGTTGTGATATCGGTATAGGCTAAATCCCATATCTTTTTCTGCGTTTTTGCATACGAGTGTGCCAATGCAACAAGCGCACCAATTTTGCGAAACATGTTCTCAAAAAACTCTTGGTCACTATGATGTTGCTTTAAAAATATCGCAAACAATCCAATTGCTTGCTGTTGTTGATTGTGTATGGGCATAAACCATGCAAATTGCTTTTTAGATGAATAGGCAAATATTTTATGTTCTTTTGGAATATCAATTTCATCCAAGTTCTTAACTAGAATGGATGTTTTCCCTGTCATGACTTCTTTAAAAAATCCCTTGTTTTCACAACGCTGCGATATACCTTTTGTTTTATTATTCCCTCTAAAAACTTGCAATTGATTTGCTTCCGTTTTGACAAGGATCATACTTGATGTATTTGGCATAAAAAATTCATCTAAGCCATTGCAAATAATGCTCATCTTTTTATCAAAGGAATTGTCCTTTTCAATCGCTTCATACATTGCTTTCTCAAGACGTATTAAAAATTCCTCAGTGTGATAATACGTCACATCCTTCACAAGTACTAATACAAATAATGTTTCATTTTTATTATTTTGAAATGGAAGTGCTTGTATCTCTGCCCAAAAAGGAGGTTTATCGAAGCAACTATGGTGCAATTTTGCTTGCACCATAACTCCGCTATGTATTTTTTGTTTAATCATTTCAATAGTTGTCATCTGTTCTTCGTTTGACAGCAATGAAAAATAATCGTTATTTATTATTTGGGATCGTGTAGTATTTGTAAGCACACAAAAAGAATCATTACATTCCAATACGCAATGATTATTTGTTGCATCAAAAATAACGTACCTTTCCTTAGAATTATTAGCTAATCTTCGAATTGTATTTAATAGCATTTCATTTTCTACGACCATCTCTTTAGTAACCATCCAGCCCCTCCTCCCTCGATTGCTTCAATTCTCTCTTACATTGTACATAAAAAATTCAATAAATTGTCACTTTCATAAAAATTTCATCTTTATCAGGACACCACTTGTCCACAATCTACTATAATATAGCCTTTTCTACCAGGTTTAAGGCTCATCACCATAACGTGTGGTTGGTGTCCGTTCCGACTGGAGGCGTCCAGCCGTAACGAAGATCAACTAATATACAGGGCAACTATCATACGCAACTTTTGGTAATGAACCAAAAGTTGCGTACCAGAAAAGATGCTTCTTACAGTTTCCTAAATAATAAGAGGCTGTCTGCAGCGAAATTGGAGTGGAGCGCAACGGCAGCAACAGAAATCTTTAATGAGCTGCAGTTTTGAGATTTGTCGAGAACTTTTGATTGTTTATCGACCAACTTTTTTAGTTTATCAACCAACTTTTGAAAAATATCGACATCTATCTTCATACAACACTAAATTTAACATCAAAAAAACGCGAGAAATCAACGTTGCTAAATTGATTTCTCGCGCTTTTTAGGTTTTGGCCAGTTATGTCACAGCCTCTTTTATATTAAATTATGCGTATAATGGATACTTGTCAGTTAAAGCTTTTACGCGATCTTTCGCTTCAGCTTTGACTGCTTCATCTTCTGGGTTTTTAAGAACTGTTGCAATAATTGCACCAACTTCTTTCATGTCCTCTTCTTTGAAGCCACGAGATGTCACAGCTGGTGTACCAATACGGATACCAGAAGTTACAAATGGAGATTCTGTATCGTAAGGAATTGTATTTTTATTTGTTGTGATCCCTACTTCATCAAGTGCGTGTTCTGCTACTTTACCTGTTAGACCAAGAGATTTCACATTAAGAAGTAACAAGTGGTTATCAGTACCACCAGATACAATTTCAACACCTTCTGCAATTAATACTTCTGCTAAAGCTTTAGCATTAGCTTTAATTTGTTTTGCATATTCTTTGAATTCTGGTTGTAATGTTTCACCGAATGCTACAGCTTTTGCAGCGATCACGTGCATTAATGGTCCACCTTGGATACCTGGGAATACAGATTTATTAAGCTTTTGCTCCCATTCTTTCGAAGCAAGGATTAAACCACCGCGTGGGCCACGTAATGTTTTATGTGTTGTAGATGTCACAAAATCAGCGTATGGTACTGGTGATTGATGTTCACCAGCAGCTACAAGACCCGCGATATGTGCCATATCCACCATGAAGTATGCTCCTACTTCATCAGCGATTTCACGGAATTTAGCGAAATCGATTTCACGTGGGTATGCAGATGCACCTGCAACAATTAGTTTTGGTTTATGCTCTAATGCTTTTTGGCGTACATCTTCATAATCGATTACTTGTGTATCTTTCGTTACGCCATATTCAACGAAATTATAAAGAATACCTGAGAAGTTTACAGGAGATCCATGCGTTAAGTGACCGCCATGAGAAAGATTCATCCCAAGAACTGTATCACCTGGTTCTAAAATTGTGTGGTATACAGCCATGTTTGCTTGTGCGCCAGAGTGTGGTTGAACGTTCGCGTATTCTGCACCAAAGATTTCTTTTACACGATCACGTGCAATATCTTCCACAACATCTACGTGTTCACAACCGCCATAGTAGCGTTTACCTGGATAACCTTCAGCATATTTATTTGTCAAAACAGAACCTTGTGCTTCCATTACTGCTTCAGAAACAAAGTTTTCTGATGCAATTAACTCGATATTTGCTTGTTGACGTTTCTTTTCCGCAAGAATCCCATCTAATACTGCTTTGTCTTGTACTGCTAATTTTTCGTATGCCATGTTCGAAAAAGCCTCCTAAGTATAATCGTCATTTGTATACCACTGATTTCAGAGGTAGTTTTATTTATATACTGCACGTTCTCCGCCAATTAGCTTCGGACGTGTTGTTGCAATCGTTACAACTGCTTCTCCTACCATTCGCACAGAAGTACGAACTGGTACGGCTACTGCCTTTAAATGCATACCAATGAGTGTTTGACCAATGTCAATACCTGCATTTGCTTGCACAGCTTCTACAACAACTGGATTTGTAAATTGCGTAAACGCATAAGCGGACATCGAGCCACCTGCTGTACGCACTGGTACAACGGTTACTGGTTCATAGCCAAATTGTTCTGCAGTTGTTGCTTCCATTGTAATAGCACGATTAATATGCTCACAGCCTTGGAACGCTAGATGCAGCTGATGTTTCTTTGCAAATGCCTGCAACGGCTCAAAAATCGCCTCTCCAATTTCAAGCGCTCCTGCTGTGCCAATTTTCTGACCAATCACTTCAGATGTTGAGCAGCCTACGACAAAAATTGTATTCGGTCGTAGGGTTACCCGCTCTTCAAATTCACTGAGTAACTGAGTCAAATGTGTTCGTATTTGTTGTACAACCAAGATGCTCAGCCCCTTTATTTATATATCTATTTATGTCACGCACTATAAAGCCTTTGTTAAAACTGGCTAGCTTATGACATGAGGTAACAAATATAATTACTTTACTTATTGCTCTAGCTCAGCGATTTTTTCAATGCGGCGTGTATGACGACCACCTTCAAAATCTGTTTCAAGCCACGTTTTAACGATTTCAAGTGCAAGGCCTGGCCCAACAACACGCTCACCCATCGCTAAAACATTTGAATCATTGTGACAACGCGTTGCCTTTGCGCTAAATACATCATGCACTAAAGCACAACGAATCCCCTTAACTTTATTAGCAGCAATAGACATACCAATGCCTGTCCCACAAATTAAAATACCTTTATCAAATTCCCCGCTAGCAACACCTTCAGAAACTGGTTTTGCATAATCAGGATAGTCTACTGAATCCGCAGATTGTGGACCAAAATCTTCGTAGCTAATATTTAGCTCATCTAACAGTTGCATAATCTCACGACGTAAATTATTGCCTCCGTGATCAGAAGAAATTGCTATTCTCACTGGGTTCCCTCATTTCGAAATTATAGTCAACACTAGTGTACCACTTCTATCTCATAAATAACATGATTTTTCTTGCATTTTTATGCTGATTTCCCCTAAAAGACGAACGTTTCTTGTATATTAACATAAAATCATTCACTTTCAAATCCATTTTTCTGTGGATAATGTGAATATCATGTTGATAAATTCGGATTCTAATCTATTGTTGTAATATTCCATCTTCCGAAGTTTTTTTAGCCTTTCAACTACAGTGGACATACTATATCAATATCCGCCGATTTAACGGGGCTATCCATCACTTTGGCTGCTCTATCCACGACTTTGACGTTTCTATCCACGATTTTGGCTGTTCTATCCGTCGCTTCTACCTTTCTATCCGTCGCTCGGACCCTTCTTTCCGTCGCCTCTTTGGCTATCCGTCGTTTCGGCTTTTCTTTCCGTCGCTTCTTTGATTCTATCCGTCGCTTGGACTCTTTTTTCCGTCGCTTCTTTGGCTATCCGTCGTTTCGGCTCTTCTTTCCGTCGCTTCCTTGATTCTTTCCGTCGCTTCTTTGATTCTATCCGTCGCTTGGACTCTTTTTTCCGTCGCTTCTTTGGCTATCCGTCGTTTCGGCTCTTCTTTCCGTCGCTTCCTTGATTCTTTCCGTCGCTTCTTTGATTCTATCCGTCGCTTGGACTCTTCTTTCCATCACTTCTTTGGCTATCCGTCGTTTCGACTCTTCTTTCCGTCGTTTCATTGATTCTATCCGTCGCTCGGACTCTTCTTTCCGTCGCTTCTTTGGCTATCCGTCGTTTTGGCCCTTCTTTCCGTCGCTTCGCCGGCCCTATCCGCCGATTTAACGGAGCTATCCATCACTTTGGCTGCTCTATCCACGACTTTGACGGTTCTATCCACGATTTTGGCTGTTCTATCCACGACTTTGGCTGTTCTATCCACGACTTTGGCTGTTCTATCCACGACTTTGACGGTTCTATCCACGATTTTGGCTGTTCTATCCACGACTTTGACGGTTCTACCCACGACTTTGGCTGTTCTATCCGTCGATTCTACCTTTCTATCCATCGCTCAGCCTCTTCTTTCCGTCGCTTCATTGATTCTATCCGTCGCTCGGACCCTTCTTTCCGTCGCCTCTTTGGCTATCCGTCGTTTCGGCTTTTCTTTCCGTCGCTTCTTTGATTCTATCCGTCGCTTGGACTCTTCTTTCCGTCACTTCTTTGGCTATCCGTCGTTTCGGCTCTTCTTTCCGTCACTTCATTGATTCTATCCGTCGCTTCTTTGATTCTATCCGTCGCTCGGACCCTTCTTTCCGTCACTTCCTTATTTCTATCCATCACCTTGACTCTTCTATCCGTCGCTTGGCTTCTTTCCATCGCCCTAGCTCTTCCATCCGCCGCTCTGCCTCTTCCTCCCATCACTTTACATTTAATATGAAATACAAAAAAACTGCAGCAAACTCGAGATCTTCACTCGAGTTTGCTACAGTTTAAAATTACATCTATGCTTGTCTGTCAAATTGTTGAATCATTTTATGTAGCTCTTCTGATTGTTTCTTTAGGCCTTCTGCTAGTTGCTCTACTTGTTCAATGGCATATGCTTGTTCTTCTGCTGCACTGCGAACCTCTTGTGCACCTGCTGATGTTTCTTGAGCAATGGCTGCAACTTCTTGAGATTGACGGGCAGTAGTTTCAATATTATGCATTTGTTGTTCAATTAGTGAAGAAATTTCTACAATTGCACTTGCCATTTCATGTACACTTGACGACATTCCTTCTACCGCTGTTGTCGTTTCTGATACACGTGCAGCTTCTTTTGTCGCAAATGCCACTTGCTGATTCATTTGTTTGACAACAATTTCAACGTTTTGTTGCATTGATTGAATAAGAGAAGTAATGCCTTGTACTGCTTTCGCACTCTCATCTGCCAAGCCACGAACCTCTTCAGCTACTACGGCAAAGCCTTTTCCATGTTCTCCAGCACGTGCTGCCTCAATCGAAGCATTTAAAGCTAGTAAATTTGTTTGTGCTGCAATATCACCAACTAAGCCAATGATGCGCTCTACCTGTCCAGCATTATCTTCTAATACACGAATGCTTTCTAATGCTTCATTATTGCCAGCAGCAATTTGCTGAATACTATTCACTAACGTTTCGATTGCTTTTGTTGTTGTCGTTAAATTATATAGAATCTCTTTAGATTGCGTTGCTGATGCCTCGGCTCTACTATTTACTTCTGTAGCGAGAGCTCGTACATCTTCGATTGCCTCAGCTGTATCTTGTACTGCTGCAGCTGAAGACTCTGCACCTGTAGAAATCTGCTTTACCGTATAGGCAATACCCTCTGCCTTTGTCGTGGCAACAGCCGCTTCATCAGATAGTTGAATAATCGATTGATTTGTTTGTTGGAAGTTTTGGTCTATACTTTCTACCATTTGTCGTAAATTTAACACCATTTGCTGGAATGCCTCTGCAACAGAACGAATCTCATCACTTGTTTTCGGCATTTCTACATCCTGTCCAATTTTTCCTTCCGCTACACGGGAAGCAGAATTTTCAAGCTGCTGTAAAGGTTTAATTAAGACTACACAGAAAATCGCAGCCAAAATGCCTGACCACGTAATCCCTAACAGATAAGTAACAATTTCAAACAGTTGACGATTACTCTCTGGGAAGAAGGTAGGTTGTATATATTCGATAAATATAAAACTGATACTGTATGTGATTAGTGCAAGAATACTAACAAATAATACTAGTTTAAGTCGTAAGCCAAACTGTTTTTTCATAGAGCTCCTCAATTCTCTTCAAGTTTTTTTACTAATCGTTCTACCAATTCCTTTAATTCTGCAAATGTTACTTCATAAATTTCTTTACTACCACCGTAAGGATCTACAACATTTCCTAAGCTACCTTCACTTGTATACTCTTTTAAAGTAAAAACTTTTTGTGCTACATGTGGATAATTAGCGATGATTGTATCTTTATGGGCTGTCGTCATTGTTAAAATTAAATCAGCCCATTCCATTTCAGTTATTGATAATTGTGTTGCTAAATGCTGATGTGTCATATTTGCTTCATATAATACTTGTTGCGCATGTGCAGACATCTCAGCATTAGGCATAGCATAAATACCTGCTGAACGGACTTCTATATTGCCAATTTGTTTATGTTTCAAAATAACTTCTGCCATCGGACTGCGACAAGTATTCCCAGTACAAACAAATAATATCTTCACACTTATCACCTTCCTTTGTTTTCTCTAGTGCCAAATAGCTAAAAAACCCATAATGATTAAAATAACCCCTGCAATCTTTTGGAATTTATTGCCTAACAAGACCTGACTTCTACGCGCAATGACTAATGACCCATAAGAACAAATAAGAGCACTTACACCTGCACTAATAATAAATAATGTTTTCTCTAAATGTAGCATACCAAAAGAAATACTTACTGAAAAGGTGTCTAGGCTTGCAGTCACGGCTAAAAGTATTGGAGAAATCGTTACTTTTTCATCTTTATGCGAGAATAATAGTAAATGCAAGCCAATACAAAATAATAAAATACTTGAAATCCATTGTCCCCAGTCTAATAAGAAACGAACTAAATAGTTTCCTAATTCGAAACCTAATAAAGGGAAAAGCATATGCAAAGCAGCCGTCCACACTGACAAAAATAATCGATATCTAACATTTGGTATTAACACATATAAACCAATCACATCTACAGACGTTATAATACCTGCAAGAATTCCCTGCAAGAAAGCACTCCTTCGCTCTCTAATATTTTATCATTTTATGCTCGAAAATACAGTATTATCATATGACATTTTCCTTAGTAACGAGGTGATCAATTATGCATCGATATAATTGCATCGTTACGCTTCCACAGCCAGAGCATAAATATAAAAGGATAAGCAGATTTTTATCACCAATACAAAAAAAGTATGCCAGAAGTAACTTCTAGCATACTTTTTTAATTTATTTATAGGGTATACCATTTACCCCCAGCAGCTTTTTCAAGTCGATTCATAATCGCAGCTCCTACTCCTTCAGTCGATGTAGTGGTCGCTAAGATAATTGTTGCCGCTGTTTTATCGCAGGCTCTTAGTGCATGGTACAAAGTCGCACCCATTTCTTCTTTACTACCAGCTTCTCCTACTGAAAAATAAAAATCAGCCTCGCTGTTAACAAAACTAGCTGGTGCAAGTAGTGCTACTTTATGTCCTTGTTTTTGTAATTGATGGACAGCATCATGAACTTCCCCTAAATCACTTTCAATTAATAGGACAGGAGCGTTTGGCGCATAGTGTGTATATTTCATGCCAGGGGCTTTTGGGGTAGCCTCTAATTTCTGCTCTGTTTTTGACGGCTGAATAACTGGCCCAATCTTATCCTCTAACATTTCCTTTGTAATTCCACCTGGACGCAAAATAACTGGAGGTTCGTGTGTAACATCTAATACTGTTGATTCGAGCCCAATTCCTGTAGAACCTCCATCTAAAATATAAGGTATGTACCCTGCCAAATCATCCTGAACATGTACTGCTTCTGTAGGACTTGGCTTCCCACTACGATTCGCACTCGGCGCAGCAAGTGGCTTTTTTAATTGTCGAAGTAATGCGAGTGCAACTGGATGATCTGGCATGCGAATGCCGACAGTCGTTAGTCCAGCTGTCACACTATTTGCCAACACATTTGGTTTTACAGGCATAACAAGTGTCAGTGGACCTGGCCAAAATAAATCCATACATTTTTTGGCTACTTCTGAAATATGCTCTATATAGAGCTCAACTTCCTCTTTCGTGCCAATGTGAACAATTAGTGGATTGTCTGAAGGACGACCTTTTGCTTCGAATATCTTTTTGACCGCTGTGTCATCTGTTGCAACAGCACCTAAGCCATAAACCGTTTCTGTTGGAAATGCCACAACCTCACCTGCATTTAAGATATCCACAGCCTGTGCATAATTTGTCTGACTATTCACATTACTATCCACAATCTTGCAAACGGTTTTCATGATTAAAACCTTCCTTTAACTATTCGTTTTTACTGAATTATCCACAAAATGTTTATAACTTATTAAAAATTGTGTATAAGTTATCTGAATTTGTGCACAATTCATTCAAAAAAACCTTTAATCCATTCCCAAATAAAGAATGTAACTTGTTCTTCCTCTTCTTCTTTTTGTTCTTCTTTATCAGGCTCACAAACTGATGGGAATACGCTACACCACCAGTTATCACCACGTGCATCACCGATTTTCACGACAATAGATTGATACATATTTTGTGGATAAAGCACAGCGTTCTGTCTCTTTGGTGGAAATAAGTTATCCCCAATTACAACCTGTGTATCAAGTTGTGGATAATTTTCTTTTATTTCTGCTTCAATTTCTTGTTTTAACGAAAGTATTTGCTCGTTATCCACAGTTCCTGCTCCAGCACTAGCTACTACTTGTTTAAAATACGGCTTTAAATCTTTGACAAGCTGCTCCTTTTCATGCTGATCCTGTGTCGTATTACTATTGGCAATAACGCGTATACGAAAATCATTTTCTTGCTCATACTTCGTAGTTTCTTTCGCAAAACCTACTAATGATGGAATATATAAAATACATAATTGTAAAGCAATCGCAATGAAAACTAGTTTTACAAAAGCTAGAAAAATATTTTGTTTAGGTAATCTAATAATCTTGTATTCGTTTAACATAAAAATCCCTCCTTGCTCAACATTGTTGGCAAGAAGTAGATACTTTATACATGAATTTCACAAAAAATCATTCGCGGCTTACCATTAATATCTTTTTCTATCGAAACAATAGCCTGTGGAAAACTATCTTTAAAGAATTTAGCCACCTGCTCCCCTTGTGTATAACCGATTTCAAGGCCGATGAGGGCCGGTTTATTCACAAGTGCTGGTAGTTGCTCAGCCAATTTTCTATATAAAATAAGTCCGTCTTCTTCTGCAAAAAGAGCACTATGTGGTTCATGCTCTAGCACAGTTCTTGACATTTCTTTCGCTTCATCAAAAGCAATATACGGCGGATTAGATAACACAATATCGAATTTTTCACCTGCTAAAGGAGCCGTTAAATCGCCTAATCGGAAATCAATATCTGCCGCTAATCTTTGGGCATTGTTTTGCGCTGTAGTTAAAGCAGTTTCGGATAAATCAGTGGCTACGACTGTTAGCTCTGGACATTCTAGCTTCATAGAAATAGCAATTGCACCACTACCAGTTCCGATATCTGCAAGCTTCAATGCTCTATGATTAAACATTTTGTTCATGCGATTGATTGTTCCAAGCACTAATTCCTCTGTCTCAGGTCTAGGAATAAGTACTGACTCATCGACAATAAATGAACGACCGTAAAATTCTTCACTACCGACACAATACTGTACAGGTCGTCCACTCGCATGCTCTTCGATTAGTTTTTTAAATTGATCTTTTTGTTCATTTGTTAATACGTCCTGTAAGTGTAACATCACTTCTGAATAGCTAGTGCCCAGTACATGTTGCATGACAATACGCGCTGCTGTTTCCTCACAACCATGATCCACTAAAAAAGAAGAAGCCCATTGAAGGGCCTCCATTACATTATTATAAGTCATCATTTAATCGCTCTAACTTTGATGCTTGCTCTTCTAAAATAAGTGCATCAATGATTTCGCCTAGTCTACCTTCGACGATTTGATCTAACTTTTGAATCGTTAAACCAATGCGATGATCTGTTACACGGTTTTGTGGATAATTGTATGTGCGAATACGCTCAGAGCGATCGCCTGAACCTACAGCTGATTTACGTGTGGCATCGATTTCCTTTTGTGCTTCTTGCAAATACATATCTGCAACACGAGCACGTAGAATTTTCATCGCCTTTTCACGGTTTTTAATTTGTGAACGTTCATCTTGCATCGATACAACAACACCTGTCGGTAAGTGGGTCATACGTACAGCTGACATCGTTGTATTTACCGATTGACCACCGGCACCAGAAGATGCAAATGTATCAACACGGATATCTTTCTCATGGATTTCAACATCTACTTCTTCCACTTCAGGTAAGCAGGCTACTGTCGCTGTCGATGTATGGATACGGCCTTGAGACTCTGTTGCAGGTACACGTTGCACACGGTGTGCACCATTTTCAAACTTGAATTTAGAATACGCACCTTGACCATTAATCATGAAAATAACTTCTTTATAGCCGCCCATTGGGTTTGGCGTTGCTTCCATTATGTCAATTTTCCAACCTTGTGTCTCTGCATAACGAGAGTACATACGGAACAAATCTCCCGCAAAAATATTCGCCTCGTCGCCACCAGCTGCACCACGGATCTCCATAATAACGTTTTTATTATCATTAGGATCTTTTGGAATTAATAGAATACGTAAACGTTCTTCTAACTCTTCTTGCTGATCTTTAAGTAGGTTAAATTCTTCTTTCACCATCTCGTGCATATCAGGATCTTTTTCACTATCTAGCATCTCACGTGTTTCAACTAATTGCTCTTTTACACTTTTATATTCACGGTAAGAATCTACAGTTTCCTGGATATCTGATTGTTCCTTGGAATATTCACGTAATTTTTTATTGTCATTCACAATATCAGGATCACTTAAAAGCTCTGTTAGCCTTTCGTAACGATCCTCCACTGCTTGTAATCGATCAAACATGGGTTTCACCTCTATTTAGTTTTTTATAAGTTTCCTCTTTTATAACTGTCGCATTTCTGAAAAAGAAAAATCTAAATCAGACTTACACTAAAGTATGAACATTCTTTATTTCCATTACTTAGTATAAGAAAATTTCCACATGTATGCTACTTTTTCTTAGCGTTATAGCGGCGGATGCGCGTGACATTTTCGGCAAACTGGATAGTAGGAATCATTCCCTCCAATTTGAATTTGATCACCGGTATAAACAGGCTTTCCACTTTCATCAACACGCAAATTCATTGTTGCTTTTTTATGACAGAACCAGCAAATTGTTTTCATTTCCTCAATTTTATCTGCATATGTAAGCATGTACTGACTACCTTCAAATAGCTCATTTTGGAAATCATTTTTTAGACCGAAGCCCATGACTGGAATATCTAACTTATCTACAATGTTTGCTAATTGCAAAACATGAGCTTTTTTTAAAAATTGTACTTCATCAACTAGTACACAATATGGTTTTTCGGTATTGTTTTTTACTAGCTCAAAAATATTTGTATCATCATTAACAGGAATGGCTTGTTGACGTAAGCCTACTCGACTTGAAATAAAGCCTACCTCATCTCGTGTATCTAATCCTGATGTAAACATCATTACAGGTTTTTGTTGTTCTTCATAGTTATGCGCAACTTTTAAAATTTCTATAGATTTACCACTATTCATTGCGCCGTGCTTAAAATATAGCTGTGCCATGTGTCTTCTCCCTTTCTTTTTGTCAATCTGGATTTTGAAAAGACTTGCATCAACGGGATTCTTACTATTTTGATATACTGAAAAAAATACCTGCCAAGCACATGCTTGGCAGGTATTAAACTAACATTAGTTTTTAAGACCGTATTTTTTGTTGAAACGATCCACGCGACCATCAGTAGACGCGAATTTTTGACGGCCAGTATAGAATGGGTGACATTCGTTGCAGAACTCGACAACGATGTTTTCTTTTACTGAACCAGTTTGGAAAGTGTTACCACAAGAGCAAGTTACTGTTGCTACTTTGTAGTCTGGATGAATTCCTTGTTTCATATTCGTTTTCTCCTCTCGCCCTGAACCATCTGGAACAGAGTAATATCGAACTGCACCTTACATAGCTCGAATATGTCAGCTACATATGTACACGTTGCATACTTTGCAATAGTACCATATAAAATATACGTTTGACAATAGTTTTGAATATATTTAGTTTTAGACTCTGCACTGTAACAGGGGTTGATTTCTGTTCCGACTGAAGGCGTCCGATGAGCCACTTCACTTACGCTTCAGGGTCATCTGTGAAGCTAATCTCTAAGGAGTCGCCTAGCCTTAATAGGGAGATGAGCCAATAGTAAATATTCTCAAACAGAAAATAGATAAAAATCACCATCAACTATTGCTAGTCAATGGTGATTCATGTTTATAGTAGGCCCTTACCTTTAGTAGCCTTTTTCATATCTTCATTTAACTTTTCAAAGAATTCTTCATTTGATTTTGTTGTACGTAATTTTTTCATGAAGCGCTCCGCGAAATCTGGTGCGTCTGAGAATGTTTTACGAATCGCCCACAGCTTTTCAAGTTGCTCAGGCTCAAGCAGAAGCTCTTCCTTACGTGTACCTGAACGACGGATATCAAGCGCAGGGAAAATACGGCGCTCTGCCAATTGGCGATCAAGATGAAGCTCTAAATTACCTGTTCCTTTAAATTCTTCATAAATGACCTCATCCATACGAGACCCTGTATCCACTAAAGCTGTTGCTAAAATTGTTAAGCTACCGCCTTCTTCAATATTACGTGCAGAACCGAAGAATCGTTTTGGTCTATGGAACGCAGCAGGATCAATACCACCTGAAAGCGTACGACCGCTCGGAGGAATAACTAAGTTATAAGCGCGCGCTAAACGTGTAATAGAGTCCATTAAAATAATAACGTCACGTTTATGCTCAACTAAGCGGCGTGCACGTTCTAACACAATTTCTGCAACTTTCACATGATTTTCTGGAACCTCATCGAAAGTCGAACTCACTACATCTGCATTCACAGAACGTTCAATATCAGTTACTTCCTCAGGGCGTTCGTCAATAAGTAATACAATTAACTCTGCGTCAGGATAATTTGTTGTAATGGCATTCGCTATTTCTTTTAATAACGATGTTTTCCCTGCTTTTGGTGGTGCAACGATTAATCCACGTTGACCAAAGCCTACAGGTGCCACTAAATCCATAATACGTGTCGATAAATTGCGCTGTGTTGTTTCAAGTTTAATTTGTCGATCAGGATATAAAGGCGTTAATGCAGGAAAATGCACACGTTCCTTTGCCACTTCTGGGTCTTCGCCGTTAACAGCATCCACTTGTAGTAGTCCATAATAGCGTTCGTTTTCTTTAGGTGGACGCACCTTACCAGACACCTTGTCCCCATTTCGTAGATCAAAACGACGAATCTGAGAAGCAGAAATATAAATATCTTCTTTACTTGGAGAGTAGTTAATTGGTCGAAGGAAGCCAAAGCCCTCTTGCGAAACAATTTCTAGTACGCCTTCCATAAAGAAATAGCCCTCTTGCTCTGAACGCGTTTTCAAAATAGCAAATATTAATTCTTTTTTCGTTAGCTTGCTATAATATGAAATTTTATATTGGCGTGCAAGGGCGTAAAGCTCTTTTAACGTCATGTTTTCTAATTGAGCGATTGTCAATGCAGACATATGCACAACTCCAGTCTTTTTCAAAATATAATGCAATTTTTGGGGTTATCATAGAAGTTTTTAAAACTATGGGATGGTTTAATTTTTTAGAAGAAGGTACCTAGCGCAAAAAGATGCACTAGGTATATTTTAGAAGAAAAATTTATTAATAGCTAGGTTTTTTATCAAGAGCGTGACGACCTTCTACAAAACGCACAGTTCCAGATTTAGCTCGCATAACAACGGAATGTGTTAATGCGTAGGCTCCTTTATACTGAACACCTTTTAATAGCTCGCAATCTGTTACAGCTGTCGCTGCAAAAATAGCATCGTCACCTTTAACTAGGTCATCTAAATGAAGAACTTTATCTACGTCTACGCCCATTTTTTTGCAGCGCTCTAACTGTTCCTCATCTTCTGGTACTAGTTTCGCTTGGAAGTCTCCACCTAAACATTTTAATGCAACAGCTGAAATAACACCTTCTGGAGCACCGCCTGTACCAAACATAATATCAATGCCGGTTTCATCAAAAGCAGTATTGATAGCTGCCCCAACGTCGCCATCTTGAATAAATTTAATACGCGCGCCAGCTTCTCGGATTTCATCAACAATCGCTTGGTGACGTGGTCGATCTAAAAGAGTAGCTACTACATCTGAAATATCTTTATTTTTAGCTTTTGCTACCTGTAATAAATTATACGTAACAGAAGCATTAATATCGACCTTTCCTGCCGCTTCAGGTCCTACTGCAATTTTCTCCATGTACATATCTGGTGCATTTAACAGATTACCCTTATCTGCAATGGCAAGAACTGTCATTGCACCATTTGTACCCTTCGCTACAATATTTGTACCTTCTAATGGGTCAACTGCGATATCTACTTTAGGACCTCCATTACGCAAGCCAAGCTCTTCACCAATATAAAGCATTGGTGCTTCATCCATTTCGCCTTCACCAATCACTACTGTAGCATGCATTGGAATTGTATCGAACATTACGCGCATCGCTGTCGTTGCTGCATCATCTGCCTCAATTTTCAAACCGCGACCCATCCATTTCCCGGATGCGATTGCTGCTGCCTCTGTTACTCGGACTACTTCCATCGATAAACTACGTTCCATTGTTCTATTTGCCTCCCGTTATCGGCATACTTCTTCACCGAAACATTCAAATTACCTCTATTGTAACATAGTTAGTTCAAAACTTTTAGCTCTCATTATTCCTTCGCCTCTGCTACGCGTGCCATTATTGTTTCACGTCGAATATTAGCGCCTAAATCACGTAATTTCTCAATAAGTGAGCTATAGCCGCGCTCAATATGATAGATATCATGAATTTCTGTTTCGCCTTCAGCTAAAAGGCCTGCTAATACTAATGCGGCACCAGCACGAAGATCAGTAGCTGTTACAGTTGAGCCCTGTAATTTACTAGGACCTGTAATAATAGCTGTATTTCCTTCAACACGTGCATTGGCATTCATACGACGAAGTTCATCAATATGCTTAAAGCGAGCTGTATAGATTGTATCTGTTACCTTTGAGGAACCAAATGTCTGAGACATTAATACAGCAAGTGGCTGCTGAATATCCGTTGGGAACCCCGGATACACTAATGTTTTAACATCAACTGCATGCAATGTGGAGAGATCCGTTTTTGGCACAAAAATACTTTCTTCACCGATATCAATCTTCACACCCATTTCACGAAGCTTCGCAGTAATCGCCTCTAAATGCAGTGGAATAACATTATCGATCGTAACGCCTTCACCTAAAGCAGCAGCCATAATCATAAACGTGGCAGCTTCAATGCGATCCGGAATAATCGTATGCTCCGTACCATGAAGCTCCTCAACACCTTCAATTCGAATAACACTCGTACCTGCGCCTTTAATATTAGCACCCATGTTAGTGAGAAGAGTTGCCACATCAATAATTTCTGGTTCTTTCGCTGCATTTTCAATAACTGTACGTCCCTTTGCAAGGACAGCAGCTAGCATAATATTAATTGTTGCTCCAACACTGGCAACGTCTAAATATATTTTTGCACCAATTAATTCATCAGCGCGTAAATAAATTGCTCCATGCTCATTAGTGATTTTTGCACCTAATGCCTCAAAGCCTTTTATATGTTGATCAATAGGACGCGGACCTAAGAAGCAGCCTCCAGGCAAACCGATCACAGCTTTTTTAAAGCGACCTAGCATAGCGCCCATTAAGTAATAGGAGGCACGAAGCTTTTTCACGTTGCCGTTTGGTAATGGCAACGCAATCATGTCCGTTGGATCAATTGTCATTGTGCCATCCTCAAATGAAACTTCCCCACCAATTTCCTCTAATAAAGCCTTTAATGTCCACGCATCAGAAATTTCTGGTAAACCTCCAATTGTCACTGGAGAGTTCGCCAAAATTGATGCCGGAATTAAGGCGACCGCACTATTTTTTGCACCACTAACTTTAATTGTACCCTGCAGACGATTTTCGCCTGTAATTTTATAAACATCCATTTTGCGTTCTCCCTCATGATTGGAAAGTAATATTTTTTTGCGAATGGCTCACTATATAATCTTATTATTCGCCTTTTCTCTTATTCCAATCCGCTAAAAATCCTTCAATTCCTTTTTCCGTTAATGGATGGTTGAAAAGTTGCTTTAACACTTTAAATGGAGTAGTTGAAATATGTGCACCAGCAAGTGCTGCCGCCGTTACATGCTGCGGATGACGAATAGATGCAGCAATAATTTGCGTGTCGATATTATGAATTGTGAAAATATCTGCAATTGTTTCGATTAGCTCTACACCATTTTGACCCATATCATCTAAACGACCGATGAACGGTGATACATATGTTGCACCCGCACGAGCAGCCATTAATGCTTGGTTTGCACTAAAAATTAATGTTACGTTCGTTTTAATACCTTTGTCTGCAAAGAAGCGACACGCCTCTAAGCCAGCTGGAGTCATTGGTAATTTAACTGTAATATTCGGAGCAATAGCAGCTAATTCTAAGCCTTCTTTAATCATACCTTCTGCATCAAGAGCAATTACTTCCCCACTCACTGAGCCGTCTACAAGCTCTGAGATTTCACGAAGTCGATCATGGAAAGAAACATTCTCTTCTTTAGCAACTAATGATGGGTTTGTTGTAACGCCTGATAAAATACCCCATGCGTGTGCTTCTTTAATCTCTTCGAAATTTGCTGTATCAATGAAAAATTTCATAATATTCCCTCCTGATCACTGTTTAGGTTCATCATCATGCTTAAGGTTAATTTCCGTTCCGACTGAGCGTTTTTCTGGATGCATTCAGTCTTCACTCCAATCAACTTATTCACACGACATGCGTTTAATAAATGTCATCCTCAACTTTAATGATGAGCCTTATAATTGAATATTTGCCAAAAATTTTTTATTTCAAAAACAAGAGAAGGTCGATAACAGCATCAACGCTTCTCTTATTATGTGTAGTCATCTATACTTTTTTAACTTATTAAATGCAAAAATTATGCTTTTTGTGCACTGCCGAATTCGCGGATTTTCCCAGTTACAGTTGCTTTAATCGCTTCACGTGCTGGTGCAAGGAATTTACGAGGATCATAAACAACTTTATCGTTATCAAGAATTTCGCGGATTACTTTTGTTGCAGCAATTTGATTTTCAGTATTAACGTTAATTTTTGCTGTACCTAATGAAATTGAACGTTGGATATCTTTTGTTGGGATACCTGTACCACCATGTAATACTAATGGAAGGTCAGCTAAGTTAGAGATTTCTTCCATTTCTTTAAAGCCTAAATTTGGTTCTCCTTTGTAAGGACCATGTACAGAGCCAAGAGCTGGTGCTAAGCAATCGATATCTGTTAACTCAACCATTTTACGGCATTCTTCTGGATCCGCGTACATAATACCACCGATTACACCATCCTCGTCTCCACCAACTGTACCAAGCTCTGCTTCAACAGAAACATTCTTAGAATGCGCGTATTCAACCACTTTAGATGTAATTGCAATGTTTTCTTCGAATGGATGATGAGATGCATCAATCATAACTGAAGTGAAGCCAGCGTCAATCGCTTCTTTACATTTTTCAAAGCTTGAACCATGGTCAAGATGAATAGCTACTGGTACTGTAGTGCCATAAGATTCCATTAAACCTTTTACCATGTGTACAACGGAGATAAATCCGCCCATATATTTACCTGCGCCTTCTGAAACGCCTAGAATAACTGGAGATTTTTCTTCTTCTGCTGCTTGTAAAATTGCTTGAGTCCACTCAAGGTTGTTGATGTTGAACTGACCAACTGCATAACCTTCTGCCTTTGCTTTAATTAACATCTCTTTCATAGATACTAATGCCATACTAAAAATCCTCCTCTATAGGACTATTCTTTCTACATAAATATGCTATTTAATCATAGCAAAAATAACAGCCCCTGAAAAGCAGGGGCTGTTATTTTCTACACGAAAGCGGAGTGGAACGGAGCGACAGTGTCCAACCGTAGTGTAGTGCAACGGAACGGAGGTTACGCGAAAGCGAAGAGCAACGTAGCGACAGCGTCTTCTTTTCTGCACGAAAGCGAAGCGCAACGGAGGTCTCGCGAAAGCGCAGCAGCAGCGTCTTCTTTTCTGTACGAAAGCGAAGTGCAACGAAGCGGCAGTGTCCAACCGTAATGTAGTGCAACGTAACGGAGGTTCAAGCCCCCATGCGGTCAGATAGTGTTGCATGAAGGTAGATGTCGATATTTTTCGAAAGTTGGTCGATAAATTAAAAAAGTTGGGTGATAAATTTAAAAAGTTGGTGGATAAATCGATAAAGTTGGTCGATAAACAATCAAAAGTTCTCGATAAATCTCAAAACTGCAGCTCATTAAAGATTTGTGTCGCTATCATTGCGCTGCAGAAAAATAAAAGCGGCTCATCGGAAAGCGCCCAGTTGGAACGGAAACCAACCACACGTTATAGTGATGAGCCATTTATTGTGGAAGCAAAATGAAAGTGAAACGGTAGAAAACTTCTACTAATCGTATAATAACCATGAAAAACAGGCGGTGTTAACCACTGCCTGTTCATCTAAACCTGTAATGTTTTATTAACCTCATCACGCACTTCAAAAATATCAAAAGGCTTAGTAAAATATCGAATTGCGCCTAAATCTAATGCTTCCTGTACAACATCCAGTTCACCATAAGCAGTCATCATGAATACTGGAAGTTGTGGCCACTTCTCTTTTAAGCGCTTTAAAATTTCAATACCATCCATCCCCGGAATTTTCATATCTAATAGGACACAATCCATTTCTTCTTCTGCATATCGCAGTGCTTCAGTACCATTTGCAGCTAAGTATGTAACATAACCTTCTTTTTTCAACACTTCATTTAAAAGCAAACGAATTCCAGGTTGATCATCAACAATTAGTAATCGTTTCACATTTCATTCCGCCCTTTTTGAGTTATTATTCTTGCAAAAAAAAACTTCCTATATTATGTATTATTCTCCTTCAATAGCTTAATACCTTCTAGTATTATAAATTATCTACTTTTGCTTTATGCTCTTTTCAAACATATAATATTGATTGAGGTGGGACCATGTCAAAAATTCTAACAACACAACTTAGTGGATTATTACAAAGAATAACACAAAATGAAGAGGAAGCTATCGAAGAAACAGCACGATTACTTGCACAAGCAGGTATTGGTGAAGGTAACGTCTATTTCGCATGCTTTGGTGAAATGCAAGTTGTCGAATTAAATGCATGTCATGCAGTTGAACGTTTTAGCAAACTAGTACCGTGGACAAAGGATACAATGATAACGGAAGCTGATCGTGTATTCATTTTCACACGGAGTGCACATGATGAAGAAGCATTAGCTTTAGCACAACAACTCAATAACAATTTTATTCCGTTTGCAGCAGTTGCTAGCGAAGTAGCGGATTCTGAAAACCCACTAGCAGATTTAGCGTATACGTATATTTCTACACGCATACGTGGTGGTTTATTACCGAACGATTTAGGAGAGCGCATAGTTGTGCCACATGCTATTGCTGCCCTTTTTGTTTATGAAGCAGTAAAAATTGCGTATGATGAAATGCTTGGTCTTGATGACGAAGAGTTATAAAGAATCTATAAAAAGAGTTGTCTCTGCGTTTGAGACAACTCTTTTTATATAGGAATACTTTGAAGATTTATCGGAATAATCTCGGTTTGCCGGAAAACAAAAAGAGTTGTCTCAGTGCTTGAGACAACTCTTTTTTCATTATTTGAATGTTGCTCCGATAAAATCACGGAACAATGGTTGTGGACGGTTTGGACGTGATACAAGTTCAGGGTGGAATTGGCATGCTACGAAGAAATTCTTTTCTGGTAACTCGATAATTTCCACTAATTTGCCATCGGGGCTTGTACCTGAGAAGATAAGGCCTGCTGCTTCCATTGCTTCACGATATTCATTGTTAAATTCATAACGATGGCGGTGGCGTTCATAAACAAGCTCTTTACCATAGGCTTGACTTGCCTTTGAGCCATCTTTTAACTTACATGGATATAAACCTAAACGTAATGTACCACCGATGTCTACACTGTCGTTTTGATCTGGTAGGAAGTCGATAATAGGATATTCTGTATTTGCATCAAGCTCTGTAGAATGTGCTCCTTGTAAACCAAGTACGTTACGAGCAAATTCAATTGTCGCAAGTTGCATACCTAGGCAAATACCTAAGAATGGTACATCATTTTCACGAGCATATTGTGTCGCTAAAATTTTACCTTCAACTCCACGATCACCAAAGCCACCTGGAACTAAAATTGCGTCAGCACCTTTTAATAGAGTAGCTACATTGTCAGCATCTACATGTTCTGCATTAATCCAGTCGATCTCAATATCAGAATTAAATGCATAGCCTGCATGTTTTAATGCCTCTACAACAGAAATGTAAGCATCTTGTAATTCTACATATTTACCTACTAATGCTACTTTTCGTTTATTTGGTAAGCTCTTCACTTTTGCTACAAGCTCACGCCATTCTTCCATATCCGCTTCTGGAGCGTCAATGCCAAAATGGTCAAGAACAATATCATCGAAATCTTGTGCATGAAGATTTAATGGTACTTCATATAAATGTTCAGCGTCGCGAGATTCAATAATTTCGTGTGGCTGAACATCACAGAATAAAGCTAGTTTTTCTTTCATATCCTGAGGCACTTCTTGCTCTGTGCGCACAACGATAATATTTGGTTGAATACCTAAAGAACGTAATTCTTTTACAGAGTGCTGAGTTGGCTTTGTTTTAAGCTCACCCGCAGCTTTAATATAAGGAATAAGCGTACAATGAACATACATTACATTGTTATGGCCTAAATTTGTTTTCATTTGGCGAATCGCTTCAAGGAATGGCAGTGATTCAATGTCTCCCACTGTTCCGCCTACTTCAGTAATAACAACGTCTGCATTTGTTTCACGACCAGCTCGTTGAATACGATCTTTGATTTCATTTGTAATGTGAGGAATTACTTGTACTGTTCCACCGTTGTAATCACCACGGCGTTCTTTTTGTAATACAGACTGATAAACACGACCTGAAGTTACAGTAGAATGTTTTCCTAGGTTAATATCAATGAAACGTTCGTAGTGACCTAAGTCTAAGTCAGCTTCAGCGCCATCATCTGTTACGAAAACCTCACCATGTTGATAAGGACTCATTGTACCTGGGTCAATATTGATATATGGGTCAAATTTTTGAATCGTTACTTCTAATCCACGATTTTTTAATAAACGACCTAGAGATGCAGCTACAATCCCTTTTCCAAGTGATGATACAACCCCACCTGTTACAAAAATATACTTCGTCATGAAAAAATTCCTCCTTATGTTGTACTAGAAATTGCTAGTAAGAAAAGTGCATTCACGTCCCTATGCTAAAACGATGCAAATGTCTCGACAGGATAAGAAAATTGATATTTCTTATCCCTAAAATAAGAAAAGCCGAGAATGCCTACAAAATTGTAGTCGATTCGAAGCTGTAATCGTTTCTATCTCTTTTCTACTTTCTTTTCTTTAACATTTATTCAGTCACTGATTACTATACATCATGAATGATTTAGAACATTTATATTCATTTCTGTAGCAATAAGCTTGGGAGAGTAAACTAAATAAAGTTAAAAAAACAAAAAAACGCCCCTCCTGCATAGGTTTGCAGGGGGAGCGTATTACATACACGGTCTTTCTCCTTTAATTAAGGAGCCCAAGTAAAAGATTAAACGTAACCGCGATAGAAGTCAAGATTTTTTACTACAAGTATAAAAGAAAGAAAATTCAAAGAGTCATTATCATCAATTATGCCTCAGCATAATTGCGTCCGGAATCGGCTTTGTACATGCACAAAGAACTCCTTTCCGATTTCCGTGACATCCGCCAGAGGCTTCTAACTTATTTCAACAGATGTTTGCTGAAATAAGTTAGTTTTCTTCCTCTTCGTCTTCAAATTCATCTTCATCTTCATCTTCATCAACAAAGTCTTCATCGATTTCCTCATCGATGTCTTCTATATCTTCTTCTTCTTCAAAATCAATATCTTCTTTATCATTATCTTCATCTAGCTCATCTTCTTCAACGAATTCTTCATAGTCTTCATCAAAGTCAATATCTTCTTCTTCTAAATCTTCTTCTAAATCTTCTTCATCTTCAAGGGCAGCTTTAGATTTTTTCTTATGAGTTTTAACAGAAGGAGCTGTTTCTTCTTCGATTTGTTCAACTTTATACCATTCACGTAAGCCCCAACCAGCCTCCTGATTAAATAAGAAGCGGCCATCTACATTTAAATCTGTGTAAAATTGTAGTAGGCGAGCTTTCATTTCTTCATCGCTATAGCCTGTAAATTCTTGAAGTATTGTTAATAAGTCATTAAAAGACACTGAGGCACGTTTTTCATTTAAAATTGCATAAGCTAAGTTAATTAACGATTCTTCCGTTAATTGTTCCTTTGTCATTTCACGAAAATTCATTCGTGCACTTCCTTTCCCTCATCACAATGGACGTTTTAAAATTATATTGCTTTATTTTCGGAGTGCAGCAAAAAAGGCCGCACAAAAGTAACTTTCCATATCATAAGCATAATACCCATTATATACAAAGTTTTATCCTCATTGCTAGCTTCAATTATTGGTTTTTTATATCACGCATTTTTTTTATCCCAAAGTAAAACAAATAGACAGATAATAATAATATCGGAATAGCGCCAAATTGCTTATCATAAAGGAAAATAACTCCTAGCACTAAAGCTAAAATAATCATGTAGTGAATAACTGATTTCATCAACTACTGCGCCTCCCCTTTTTTTACATTTCTATTATAACGGAATTAAAAAAAAGTGCCTAATCCTAAGACTAGACACTTAAAAATACAGAAGCATTTTGTATAAAATAGAATATATGCACGTTTACGATTTACATATTACGACGATATTGTCCGCCTACTTCATATAAAGCATTCGTGATTTGCCCTAAGCTAGCTACTTTTACGGTTTCCATAAGCTCCGCGAAAATATTGCCATTGTTTACAGCTACTTGTTGTAAACGAGCAATTGCCGCTTCCGTTTCACTTTCATGTTGCTTCCAGAAGGCATGTAAATTATGAATTTGTGTCTCTTTTTCTTCCGTTGATGCACGCGCAATTTCCATATTATCAATTTCGTCCTCCGAAGGTGGGTTCGGATTTAAGTATGTGTTTACACCAATGATCGGTAACTCACCCGAATGTTTTAGCATTTCGTAGTACATGGATTCCTCTTGAATCTTACCGCGCTGATATTGTGTTTCCATTGCACCTAGCACGCCACCACGATCATTGATACGATCGAACTCTTCTAGTACTGCTTCTTCTACAAGGTCCGTTAATTCTTCCACAATAAATGCACCTTGTAATGGGTTTTCGTTTTTCGCTAAGCCATGTTCCTTCGTAATAATCATTTGAATGGCCATCGCGCGACGTACAGATTCTTCTGTAGGTGTTGTAATTGCTTCATCATATGCATTTGTATGCAATGAATTACAATTATCCTGTAAAGCCATTAATGCCTGTAACGTTGTGCGGATATCATTAAAATCGATCTCCTGTGCATGCAAACTACGTCCAGATGTTTGGATATGATATTTTAGTTTTTGTGCACGTTCATTAGCGCCATACTTATCGCGCATAATAACTGCCCAAATACGACGTGCTACACGTCCAATAACTGTGTACTCTGGGTCAAGTCCGTTAGAGAAGAAGAATGATAGATTTGGCGCAAAATCATCAATATTCATTCCACGACTTAAATAATATTCCACATACGTAAAGCCATTTGCTAATGTAAAGGCCAACTGTGAAATTGGGTTCGCTCCAGCTTCAGCAATATGGTAACCAGAAATAGATACTGAGTAGTAATTACGCACTTTATGATCAATAAAGTATTGCTGAATATCTCCCATCATACGTAACGCAAACTCTGTTGAGAAAATACATGTGTTTTGCCCTTGATCTTCTTTTAAAATATCTGCTTGCACCGTTCCACGCACGACCTGTAATGTTTTCTCTCGTGTCTCCATAAATTCTTCAACTGTCAAAGGTCGACTAAGTTCTTTCTCACGTAGTTTCACTTGCTGATCAATAGCCGAATTCATGAACATCGCCAAAATAATCGGTGCTGGACCGTTAATTGTCATCGATACTGAAGTTGATGGTGCACATAAATCAAAGCCTGCATAAAGCTTTTTCATATCCTCTAGCGTACAAATGGATACACCCGATTCTCCAACCTTACCATAAATATCTGGTCGGTAATCTGGATCCTCACCGTATAGCGTTACCGAATCAAATGCTGTTGATAAACGTTTTGCATCATCATCCTTTGATAAATAATGGAATCGTTTATTTGTACGCTCAGGTGTACCCTCACCAGCAAATTGTCGCTTCGGATCTTCACCTTCACGTTTAAATTGGAATACCCCTGCAGTAAATGGGAATTCGCCAGGTACATTTTCTCTATAAACCCAACGTAAAATTTCACCGTAATCTACGAATTTCGGCAAGGCCACTTTAGGGATTTTTGTACCAGATAGGCTTGTTGTCTTTAAAATCGTACGAATTTCTTTATCACGAACTTTCGTTACAAATTCGTCCCCAGCATACGCTTCTTTTAAAGCTTGCCAATTATCTAAAATACGTTTGGACTCAGCCGTTAATTCAT
Organism: Lysinibacillus sp. fls2-241-R2A-57; assembly: GCF_030209535.1. Lineage (NCBI taxonomy): Bacteria > Bacillati > Bacillota > Bacilli > Caryophanales > Bacillaceae > Lysinibacillus > Lysinibacillus sp. fls2-241-R2A-57. The sequence continues at coordinate 17,634 of NZ_JARVRU010000049.1, read as the reverse complement.
CTCTGACACCTTCTACTAAAGAAGTAAGAGATGCGATAAGTGCATCATTTGGCGCTTTTTCCTTAACCGCTGCAATAGCTCCTTCTAATTGGAATAGACGGCGAGCAAATCCAACTTGCTGCTCTGATTTTTTGTGATAGCCACGCACAGTATCCGTAATTTCTCGTAAATAATAACGACGATCGTTTGGAATAATAACATCCTGCTTCTGGGTTTTCGCAAATTGCTCATAACCCGTTTCCCAGTTACTTCCTGTATTCTTATTAATGATATTTACTAATGCAGCAAATAAAGCATTCGTTCCTTTATCATTAAATTGACTTGCAATCGTACCGTAAACAGGCATATTATCGATTGATTCATCCCAAAGCTCTCGCGAACGTTGGTATTGCTTCTGCACTTGGCGTAGCGCATCCTCAGAGCCTTTACGTTCAAATTTATTGATGGCAATCACATCTGCAAAATCAATCATGTCAATTTTTTCAAGCTGTGTCGGAGCACCAAACTCACTTGTCATAACGTACATGGATAAATCCGTATATTTCGTAATTTCCGCATCACCTTGACCAATACCACTTGTTTCTACAATGATTAAATCATAGCCCGCTACTTTCACTACATTTAGTACGTCCCCAATAGAAGCAGAAAGCTCTGTACGAGATCCACGGGTTGCTAAACTACGCATATATACTCGATTATTGAAAATCGCATTCATACGAATTCGGTCACCAAGTAAAGCCCCACCTGTTTTTTGCTTTGTCGGATCGACTGAAAGAATCGCTACCCGTTTATCTGGGAATTCTTTTAAGAAACGACGAATTAATTCATCCGTTAAGGAAGATTTACCCGCACCACCAGTTCCTGTAATACCTAAGACAGGTGTCCCTTTTGAGCGTTTGCGAGCTTCTTCTAGCATCTTATTCGTTTCCTCATCGTCATTCGACTCTGCAGCAGTTATTAAATTCGCTAAAATTTCGGGTGTATCTGTCGTTACAGCATCAAGCTTTTCTTGATAATTACCCGTAGCAGTTGGGAAATCAGTCCCTTTAATTTTCTCATTAATCATCCCTTGTAAACCTAAGACACGACCATCTTCCGGCGAGAAAATTCCTGCAATCCCATAAGCATGTAGCTCTTTAATTTCACGTGGTAAAATTACACCACCACCGCCACCATAAATTTTAATATGTGGCGCTCCTTTTTCACGCAACAAATCATACATATATTTAAAGTATTCCATATGTCCGCCTTGATAAGAAGATACCGCAATGCCTTGAGCATCCTCTTGAATCGCAGCATTTACGACTTCTTCCACGGAGCGGTTATGTCCTAAATGGATTACCTCTACACCGCTTGATTGTAAAATACGTCGCATAATGTTAACCGAAGCATCATGCCCATCAAAAAGACTCGATGCTGTAACAAAACGTACGTGATTTTTTGGACGATATACTTCTACCTTTGTCATATGAAATCCCCACTTTCTCCCCTTAATCAATTACACCTTTGTGTTAAATGAAAAGCTTTCTATTCATAAAAAAAGTCGGTAATTGCAATGTCGCTCTATGCAATTACCGACAACCCCTTAACGGAACGTATTAAAACCCCTTTATGCCTGAAATAAACAATGTTGTTTGCATTTCAATAAATTCGTCAATAGAGTGCTGACGGTGGAGCGCCCATTTACGGAATGCCCAGCTTTGTCCAGAAACAACTAAGTTATTTGCTGCCAAATGGATTTGTTTATCCGTCATCGTTATTTCACCTGACTGCACACAGCGTTTTAGTAATCGCTCAAAAGTAGCAACCATTTCAAATTCCTTACTAAATACGTAACGCTGTGCTTCTTTTGACAATGTTTTAGTTTCCTGATACATGATTGTCAGCTCATCAACCATACTATCAATTTGCAAGAAATACTCTCGAATCATTTCTTTTAACTCTTCTATAGTTCCTGCCTTAATCTCATAACTTGAAAGTCTCTCCATCGCATGGTGATAAATACTATCACATACTAGATACAGGACATCTTCTTTTGTACGAATATACTCATATAATGTACCGATACTAAAACCTGCAGCTTTTGCGATTTCTCTCGTCGTGGCACGATGAAATCCTTTTTCTTTAAATAGTTTAATGGCTCCCTCTATCATTTGTTCTCGACGAATGGCGATGAGATTTTCATCTTTTACCGTTGACTGTACTTGGGGTCTTTTATCTCTTTCTGTCATACGTTATTTTGTCAACATACGAGAGATTACAAGACGTTGAATCTCTTGCGTACCTTCGTAAATTTGTGTAATTTTTGCATCACGCATGAAGCGCTCAACTGGATAATCTTTTGTATAACCATATCCACCAAAGATTTGAACCGCCTCAGTCGTTGCACTCATCGCAGTATCGCCAGCCATTAATTTCGCCATTGCAGATGCTTTACCATAAGGTAGGCCATTTGATTCTAACCAAGCCGCTTGGTATGTCAGCAGTCGAGATGCTTCAATTTGAGTTGCCATATCCGCTAGTTTAAAAGATACACCTTGGTTAGCAGTAATCGGTTTACCAAATTGTACACGTTCTTTACCGTATTCAATTGCTGCATCCAATGCCCCTTGTGCAATACCTACAGCCTGAGCCGCAATACCGTTACGTCCTCCATCAAGTGTTGTCATCGCAATTTTGAAGCCTTCTCCCTCAGCTCCAAGCATGTTTTCTTTTGGAACGCGACAGTTATCAAAAATAATTTCAGTTGTAGGAGATGAACGAATCCCTAGTTTTTTCTCCTTCTTCCCTACGGAGAAACCTTCAAAGCCTGCTTCAACGATAAAAGCAGTTGTGCCATGTTTAGCTTCTGGATCCGTTACTGCAAATACAACATATGTATCTGCTACTCCACCATTCGTAATGAAAATTTTCGAGCCGTTTAAAATATAATCATCGCCGTCAAGTTTTGCATACGTTTTCATGCCACCAGCATCAGAACCTGATCCTGGCTCTGTTAAGCCATATGCACCGATATGTTTACCTTCTGCCATTGGACGAAGGTATTTTTGTTTTTGTTCTTCATTACCGAATTTATAAATCGGCCAACCAGCAAGCGAAGTATGTGCTGATAAAGTTACCCCTGTTGAAGCACATACACGTGATAATTCTTCTACAGCAATAACATATGCAAGATAATCAAAGCCTGCACCACCGTATTCTTCTGGCCATGGAATACCTGTTAAACCTAGCTCCGCCATTTTATCGAAAATTGCACGATCAAACTCTTCATTCTCGTCACGTTCCGCTGCTGTCGGTGCCACTTCATTAATAGCAAAATCACGAATCATTTCACGTAATTGTTCATGCTCTTCTGTTAATTGAAAGTTCATTGTCCATTTCCCCTTTTTTAATTAGACTCTGTTCTTGCTAAACTGTTGATTTTTATATTTGATATCGTTTTCGTGGTTATTGCCTAGTTTGCTTGGAAATCTGAGCGAATCGTTGCTTGACCTGAGCAGTTCACCGCGGGACCCGAGCGATTTGTCGCTTGACCCGAGCAGTTCACCGGGGCCCTGAGCAATTGACGGTTTTCCCCAGGCATTTGACATCGTCCGTAAAAAATCAACTTCGACCACATAACATAAGACTTATTTAAGTAAATGTTTACTAATGACTAGCTTTTGAATTTCGCTTGTACCCTCGTATATTTCTGTCACCTTCGCATCACGGAAATACCGTTCTACTGGGTAGTCTTCTGTATAGCCATAACCACCAAAAATCTGTACCGCCTCGATTGCCGTTTGTACAGCTGTGCGTGAGGCAAAAAGTTTTGCCATGGATGCCTCTGCTCCGCACGGCAACCCTTTTGAGCGTAGATCCGCTGCACGATATACTAGTAATTTTGCTGATTCTACAGCAGTTGCCATATCAGCAAGCTTGAAGCCAACCCCTTGTTGCGCGGCAATAGGTTTGCCAAATTGAACACGCTCTTTGGCATAAGCAGTAGCTGCTTCTAGCGCTGCTTCAGCAATACCTAAAGATTGTGCAGCAATACCAATACGTCCTACATCTAAGTTAGCCATCGCAATTTTAAAGCCTTCCCCTTCCTCCCCAAGAAGGTTTGCAGCTGGAATACGACAGTTATCAAATGTTAATTGGACTGTACGTGAACCATGTAAGCCCATTTTATGTTCATCTTTCCCTATGATTAAGCCTGGTGTTCCCTTTTCCACAATAAATGCTGAAATACCGCGTGTTTTTGCAGTAGGATCTGTTGATGCAAAGACAATATATACATCTGCTTCTCCACCATTTGTAATAAACACCTTGGAACCATTGATGACATATTCATCCCCGTCTCGCACCGCTTTTGATTGCAGAGAGCCCGCATCAGAACCTGCGCTAGGCTCTGTTAAACAAAATGCTCCTAAATATTCACCTGCAGCAAGCTTTGGAACATAACGTTTCTTCTGTTCATCGTTACCAAAATAAATAATAGGGTTTGTTCCTACCGAAGTATGTACAGATAAAATAACACCCATTACTGCACTAACTTTCGATAGTTCATTTATAGCAATTATGTACGATGTAAAATCCATCGCAGAGCCGCCTAATTCTTCTGGGGTTGTTATCCCCATTAAACCTAATTCTCCCATTTGCGTAAGTAGCTCACGTGGAAACTCGCCTGCTTCCATACGCTCTACCCACGGTTCAATCTTTTCTTGAGCAAAACTTCGAACCATATCACGCATCATTATTTGTTCATCTGTAAATCGTAATTGCATCTATAATGTCACCCCTAAATGTTGTCCCGTATCATTCCATTTCGTTTGAATCGCCCCATCCCCATAGGATTATTCGTAAACGTAAAAGCCTCTTCCTGATTTTTTACCTAGCCAGCCTGCTGCCACATATTTACGTAGCAATGGACAAGGTCTGTACTTACTATCACCTAAGCCCTCATGTAAGATCTCCATGATGGATAGACATGTATCAAGACCAATAAAGTCTGCTAAAGTTAAAGGCCCCATTGGATGATTCATACCGAGCTTCATCACATCATCAATGGCTTCCTTCGATGCTACACCCTCATACAGTGCATAGATGGCTTCATTGATCATTGGTAGTAAAATACGATTTGAAATAAAACCTGGGAAGTCATTTACTTCCACTGGTGTTTTCGATAATTTTACTGTCATGTCTTCAACGGCTTTGTAGACTTCATCACTTGTAGCTAGCCCTCTAATAATCTCCACAAGTTTCATAACAGGTACAGGATTCATAAAGTGCATACCGATTACTTGCTCTGGACGATTTGTAACAGCAGCAATTTCCGTAATTGGTAAAGATGATGTATTCGTAGCTAAAATGGCATGTGCCGGTGCAATCTGATCAATTTGCTTAAAGATGGATTGCTTCACTTCCATATTTTCCACAGCTGCCTCGATGATAATATCTACATCACTAGCATCCTGTAAATCTAGTGACATACTAATACGACCTAGAATAGCCACCTTCTCATCCTCAGTTTTACGACCCTTTTCGACATCACGTGTCAGGTTTTTCGTAATCACCCCTAAACCGCGCTCGAAAAATTCTTGCTTCATATCGTTCAGTTTGACATCATAGCCAGCTTGTGCACAAACTTGTGCAATGCCAGAGCCCATTTGTCCTGCACCAATAACCATTACCTTTTGAATACCCATCATTCATGTCCCCCTGTTTTTGGTACTTCGATCATAATCGCATCGCCTTGCCCTCCGCCTGAGCAGATAGCAGCAATTCCGATACCACCGCCACGGCGCTTTAATTCATGTGCAAGTGTTAAAATAATGCGTGCTCCAGATGCTCCAATCGGATGACCTAATGCTACTGCACCACCGTTAACATTGATCTTTTCAGCATCTAAATCTGCCAGTTGCTTGCTAACAAGAGCTACTGCTGCAAAGGCTTCATTAATTTCAATGACATCAATGTCCGCTAATGATTTACCCGTCTTTTTCAGTAACTTGTTAATAACAAGCCCCGGTGTTTGTGGGAAATTCTCTGGCTCAATAGCAAGCTCTTCATGGCCGATAATAACCGCAAGTGGCTCTCTACCTTCACGCATTGCACGTTCCTCACTCATTACTACTAAAGCACATGCACCATCGTTAACGCCAGGTGCGTTACCTGCTGTAATCGTTCCGTCCTTGTCAAAGGCTGGTCTGAGTTTTGCTAGTACCTCCATTGACGTACCAGCTCTTGGTGCCTCGTCTGTATCGACTTGAAGCGGCTCTCCCTTACGTTGTGGAATTTCCACAGGCACGATTTCCTCAGCAAAGTAACCGTTGTCAATTGCTGCAAGCGCACATTCATGACTACGAACAGACCAAGCATCCTGCTCCTCACGACTTAAAGAAAATTCATTCGCTGTCGTATTGCCGTAGCTTCCCATATGTGGCCTTGCCTTATCAAAGGCACATGTTAAGCCATCATGTAGCATGCCATCTACCATTGTTGAATCGCCCATGCGTAAGCCTGTTCGACCATTTTGTAGATAATACGGTGCATTGGACATTGACTCCATACCACCAGCGATAATCACTTCTTCGTCCCCTAATCGAATTAGCTGATCAGCTAGTGTTACAGCGCGCATACCTGATGCACAAACCTTATTAATCGTTTCTGTTTTCACCGCTATTGGTAAATTTGCTTTTATTGCAGCTTGCCTTGAAGGAATTTGGCCCTGTCCCCCTTGTAAAACGGAGCCTAAAATCACTTCATTCACTTCATCTGGCGAAATATTCGCTTTCTCAAGTGCCCCTTTTATGGCGATTGCACCCAAATCACTTGCGCTTAATGCTGATAGTGAACCCCCAAATTTACCAAATGCAGTTCTTGCTCCTGCTAAAATTACAGCTCTATTCAAGTAAAACACCCCTTTTGTTTTACGTTCTAGAAGAAGTATCAGAGCATTTCTGTTGACTGAACGCTCGCTCGACCTCTTGCTATGAAAAATGGGAGTTTTAAGTTAACTCCCATTCCCATTTAATCTTATTCTACAAAACAATTATTTATTGTGCAATTTATATTTTTCAGATAACAAAAATATTTCTGCAATAACTATCATTTTTCTGCGTTAGTCTCTGCATTCTTGTCTTGTTCGACATTTTCTACAGAAGCTACTACTTCTTCAACCATCACATCCGCTGCTTCTTCAACAGACTCTTCGACAGCTTTCACTTTTTCACCAAACACAGAACGCTCTAATAGCTCTGCAACATCGAATGTACTGATTGTATCCTCAACTTCTTTTGCCTTTGTACCATCTTCAAGCATTGTTAAACAGTAAGGACATCCAGAAGAAATAACTGATGCGTCCGTTGCTAAAGCCTGCTCTGTTCTTGCTACGTTAATACGGTTGCCGACATGCTCTTCCATCCACATTAAACCGCCACCTGCGCCACAGCACATTGCTGTCTCACGATTACGCTCCATTTCCACAAGCTTAACACCTGGAATACCACGTAGGATCTCGCGTGGTGCATCATAAACATCGTTATAACGACCTAAATAACAAGAATCGTGGAACACAATTGTTTCATGAACTTCGTAATTTAACGCTAAACGATTTTCATCAATCAATTCATTTAATAGCTCAGTATGGTGATAAACCTCGCCCTTCCAGCCAAAATCTTGATATTCATTTTTAAAGATATTATAAGCATGCGGATCGATTGTAACGATTTTCTTAACGTCGTTTTTCTCAAATTCATCAATATTCGCTGTAGCAAGCTCTTGGAATAAAAACTCATTTCCTAAACGACGAGGAGTATCCCCTGAGTTTTTCTCTTTATTTCCTAAAATCGCAAACTTCACGCCTGCCTCGTTTAATAAGCGACAGAAAGCTAAAGCAATTTTTTGTGAGCGGTTATCAAATGCACCCATTGAGCCTACCCAGAATAAATATTCCATTTCCTCGCCTGATTTTTTCAGCTCTTTTACTGTCGGAATATGAATTGTTGGATCTAGGTCACGCCAGTTTTCTTTTTCTTTACGGTTCAAGCCCCATGGATTGCCTTGACGTTCGATGTTTGTCATCGCGCGTTGTGCGTCAGGGTTTACTTTCCCTTCAGTCATCGTTAAGTAACGGCGTAAGTCAATAATTTTATCGACATGCTCATTCATTACAGGACATTGATCCTCACAGTTACGACAAGTCGTACATGCCCAAATCTCTTCTTCCGTAATGACATCGCCGATTAAAGAAGGGCTGTAAATATCTTCAATGACTGCGCCCTCAGCACCAGCTGCCATCGCTAACTGATTCCCCTTTGTATTAGCAAAGAATTGATAAGGTACCCAAGGTTTTTGCTTTGTCACAACAGCACCTGTAAATGTTAAGTGATCACGAAGCTTCACGATTAAATCCATCGGTGATAACATTTTCCCTGTTCCTGATGCTGGACACATATTTGTACAGCGTCCACACTCTACACAAGAATATAAATCTAGCATTTGTTTTTGTGTAAAGTCTTCAATACGTCCAACACCAATTGCTGGAATATCATCTTCATCTTCAGCATTTTCTAACGCTTCAAAGTCGATTGGTGTTAGCGTACCTGTACGATCTAAACGATTCATGTACACATTGATCGGACTTACAATCAAGTGGAAGTGTTTCGATTGTGGTACATATACTAAGAATGTCAGTAAAATTAATAAATGCGCCCACCACATCACGTAGAACACAACTGCCGCTGCTGATGCTGGTAGGAAGCTGAAAATAGCAGCAATACCAGATGCTACTGGCTCAGTGTATGATAGTTCTTCACCATGCCAAATTAATCCCATACCATTTGCAAGCAATGTTGATACCATTAACCCGCCAATAAAAATTAAGACAAGACCATTTTTCCAGCCTCGTTTTAGACGTACTAGCTTTTCTACATAGCGACGGTAAAATGCCCACACAACCGCCACTAAAATCATTAATACCACAAGCTCTTGGATGAATGTAAAGACACTATAGAAAATGCCAAGTGGCAGATGTGATCCAGGTACTAACCCCTTCCAAATTAAATCAATAGCGCCTAGCTGCACCATTAAAAATCCATAGAAGAACATTACGTGAATTAAACCACTCTTTGGATCTTTTAATAGCTTATTTTGGCCAAACACATTGACCATAATATAGCGAATGCGTTCTTTAACACTTTCATCAAACTCAACCTTTTTCCCCAATTGAACATACTTATAGCGTGTTTTTAACAGATAGAAGAACAATCCTACTGCATAAAGCACAACCACGACTGTTAGAACAATGTTTGCAATTAGTAATGGACTCATGGTTGGTCCCCCCTTTAATTTGTCGTCAATTTCTCTCTTTGTGATAAATTCGCTAGCTCATACGTAAATGTACATCATTTCATCATTATATTCCTATTCTAATAAATGAGTGAGCATTCAGTCAACATAAAACGGAAATATTTCTGATAATTTTATATTCTTACATTTTACAAGAAAAAAAGCCACCCTGAATTTTTTTAGAGGGCATTGAAAAACTAAAGAGATTTATTCATTTATATTATAAATCTACCTTTTGATTGTATTCAGATACTCAAAAAGTCGATTTGCATCATGTTTTTGATGGCAAATCGACTTTTTTAAGTGTGCTAGATTTCAAAGTAGGATCTTAGTTGATAAAAACTGAATTATTCCGATAAAAGCTAAAATTATTCCGATAAAATGAGATTTTGTTCCGATAAATCTTCAAAGTACAATCAACCTATATCAAATGTCATCCACAGCTTTTGGAGATCAAGTTATTTTTTAAAGACATTGCCACTTCGAATATATTCAATATCTGCAACATTCAATCGATGATTAACAACTCGTGCAACCGCAAATAAATAATCCGATAGACGGTTTAAATACTTTTGCACAATTGTCGGTACATCTTCAATTTCCTTCATAAGCGTTACCATTTGTCTCTCTGCTCGACGCGCTACAGTGCGAGCAATGTGCAAGGTTGCAGCTGCTGGTGCACCACCTGGTAAAATAAAACGCTGTAATGGTGGCGCTTCATCTGATAATGCATCAATACGAGATTCTAACACTTCAATTGGCTGCTCTGTCAGCTTATAATGTCGTTCCTTCATGACGTTAGCAAGGTCACCACCTGCATCGAAAAGCTCATGCTGAATCGTTTCTAAATCAATTAAAATATCCTTGAATAACTCACGATCTAATTCACTTACTGCCTTGCCAATAAAAGAATTTAACTCATCAATTGCCCCATATGTCTCTACGCGTAAACTATCTTTGTCAACACGTCCCCCTATAAGACTTGTTTTCCCCGTATCGCCAGTTTTTGTGTAAAGCTTCATTTCTCTCATCTCCTAGAATTTATTTTTATCAATTTCACTTTGGCGTAATTATAGCTGACGCTACAATAAATCATCTGTAGCTGTCGCTTTGCTTTCGCTACAATAAATCATCTGTAGCTGACACTTCGCTTTCGCTACAATAAACCATTTGTAGCTGACGTTTTGCTTTCGCTACAATAAACCATTTGTAGCTGACGTTTCACTTTCGCTACAGAAAACCCTCTACTGAATGAAGATAATTTTTTATTGCCTGTACAGTTGTTTCAAAAACACCTTTACCGATAATTTTGCCTACATCTGTAATTGGGCCACCGTACTGCATTTCTTCCCCTTTTTGTGTCGCCGCAATTAATAAACTATCTGTAGCAGTACCTGTTGCAATCGTACCACTAAGCTCATCACGAATATTTTCTGATTGCAATGCCTTTGTTTTTGCCTCATTAGCTGTCATCATTGCTTGGAAAAACGCTTCCTCTGATAAGCAACCATTAACGATGACCCATGTATTTATAGTACCAATATATGGCTCATCCTGTCTTTCATGTGCACGTGACACATCCACTGCATTACCAACACCAGCCGTAACAGCAACAAATACGCTACCAAAAGATGCTTTAAATTCATTAATGGCTACAAGATTTGTCGGGACAGCTGTTAACATAACGACTGTACTTGTAGGTGAAAAATGCTCCTTTTGTAAAAATTCAGCGACCTCTTTCTTTACATCACTAATGACATAATCTATTGGTACAGAGCGATTTAATAGGCAATCATACCAACCGATACCCGGATTATGGACTGCTGAGGAAACCGTTTTTAACGGAAACTCTGATTGAAGCTGAATGTAATGATCCGTAACAGTGAAATTTTCCTTTTCGATGACAGCACGTTGCTGATGTTCGACTGAAGCTGGCATCATTGTTATTTGAGGCTTTGGAATTTCAGGATGTGCATAAGTCGCTACTCGCGCATGATAAACATCTTCAATTTGCGAAGCGATTAATACTTCATGTGGTGCCCCAAATGCTCGCATTCTTCCGCCTTCCATTAGTAATAATTCATCACAATAGAGGGCAGCTAAATTCATATCATGTAGTACCATAATAACGGTTAATCCACATTCAATTGCTTCTTTTCGCACCATATCTAAAATTTGACGTTGATGGGCAATATCTAGATGGTTCGTCGGCTCATCTAGCAGTAATATTTCCGACGTTTGCGCAAGGGCTTGGGCTACAAAAACTCGTTGTTGTTCACCGCCCGACAAAAATTCCATCGGTGTCTGTTCATAGCGTTTCACACCTGTTTGTAGCATCGCATGTTGGACCGCTTGTTCATCGCGTTCAGTCCAGCTTGAAAAGAAGCCTGTTTGATGTGGATAACGTCCAAGTGATACCGCCTCACGTACACTATTTGTAAAGGCATTCGCATGTAATTGTGGTAGCACTGCCATTTTTTTCGCCAATGCACGGGCATTATAAGCGTTAATATTTTTACCGTCTACTAATATAGTGCCTGCAGTTGCTGGTAGTATGCCACTCATTACTTTTAACAGTGTGGATTTTCCACTACCGTTCGGGCCTAAAATCCCTAATATTTTTCCTTTTTCAACGGAAAAACTTATATCCTGGACAATCGGCACGTCTTCATAGCCACCAGAAAGATGTTCAACAACAATCATGCCCGTCCCCCCTTGCTTCTACGTTGCTTATAAAAAATATAAGAAAAAACGGGTGCGCCAATAAATGCAGTAATTACGCCAATCGGTAGCTCTCTTGGCATAATAATTGTTCGAGCTATTAAATCACAAATAATGAGCAAAGTTGCCCCATTTAAAAATGATAATGGCAATAAATGACGGTGATCTGAACCCCAAAGCATCCGCGTCATATGTGGTACAACTAAGCCAACAAAACCAATCGTACCAGAAACCGCTACAGCTGCTCCTGTCAACATTGACCCGCCTACCAAAATTATATATTTACTACGCTTAACATTAACACCTAAATGCTTCGCGCGTTCCTCTCCATATAACAGAACATTTAACTCGCGTCTTTGTGTCCAAAGCATGATTGAACCAATTATCACAAACGGAATAATCATTTGAACATAAGGCCAACCTCGCATTGATACTGAGCCGAGCAGCCATCCCATAACTTGTCGTAGCTCCTCACCAGATAATGCAATCATTAATGAAATCAAGGAGCCTAAAAATGAACTAAAGATGACCCCTGTTAAAATAAGAGTTTCCATTTTTAGCGTGCGGTCTACTATTCTAGCAAAGCCCATGACAGCTACCATCGTTAATATTGCACCTATCATACTGAAGATTGGTAATGCATAATTCCCTATTACTGGAATTGATATACTAAAGAAAATCGTCATAACTGCGCCAACTGATGCACCCGAAGAAACACCTAACGTATAAGGATCTGCCAAAGGATTTTTTAATAAGCCTTGAAAAGCTGCCCCTGCAATGGCAAGAGAAGCCCCGACAAGTCCAGCCAGCAGAACTCGAGGTAAACGAATTTTCCATAAAATATTGGCAGCTGTTTCATCTGCCGCCTGATTCCACAATACTTCTAGTGGAATATGAACTGAGCCTATCGCTACGCCACACCAGATGCTAATAATTAGAAGCGTAATTGCTGTTACATAGGCTATAAACGTTCTACTCATTTAAAGGCTCTCCCCCTTAGTCAATCTGTGCCTATATTTAACAACTTGTTTTTCTGATTTATCGATGCATTTTAGCTTTTATCGCCTACGATTGTGAATTTATCGACATCAATCATACAAAACAAATAACCCCTCATCATAAAAAGATGAGGGGTTCAAATTTGCACAAAAATACTTTTACAAAATCCACCACCCTATCCTCGTAGGCTGTAACGTGTTTTCTATAAAGGCAGGTCTCCTGGCTCGTGCTCCATTCGCTTTTCCATGCCTTCCCGAAATTTTCAGTGGCGAAAATTGAAAAAACTCACACATACAGTGGCGGGACCGCATCGGAATGACACCGATTTCCCTTTTCACTTTACATAAGTAAAGAACCTTTATAATTTTCAGTTGATTTTATTATACATGAAAAAAATAGAAGTCGCCTCGATTCGAGACAACTTCTAATCAAATCAATTATGCTCCGGCATAATTGCGTCCGAAGGCTTTAGACCAACATGATGTTTTTTTGTGCGAAAGCGTAGTGCTAGCGCAGCGTCAGCGGCATGATGTTTTTTGTGCGAAAGCGCAGCGTCAGCAACAGTTGTTTTTTGTGCGAAAGCGCAGCGTCAGCAACATGATGTTGGTCACTCAGTTGTTACCACAAGACGTGGCGTTTTTAGACTAAGTTCCTCTATTTCGGCAGGTATTTGGACACCCGCTGAAAGAAGTTAAACTATATCAGAAAAATACTGAACCGTTTTCATTGGCGCACCCATTTCTCGCAATGCCCATGTGCTCTCTAAATAAATATCTGCTAGCTTTTCATATTTACCGCCGAATTTATGTGCCCATTCGATCGCTACAACACTTTCATATACATGTGCCATTTTTTCTGCAACCTTTTTTGCCTCAAACGTTTTCGTTGCTTCATCTAAGCCGCTAAATGTTCGCAATGTCAAGTCTAGTTTTGCTAATTGCTCCTCTACAATTTGAAGCAATGGACTGTCAGCTAGTTTTTCTAGACGTTCCTCCATGACACGAACAAACAATTCATGCGCTTGAAACTTATCTACTAAACGAATGAGTTCTAATGCTAAAATATTAGCAGTTCCCTCCCACACAGTCAGCACCTGTGCATCTCTTAATAAGCGAGGTGTAACGAAATCCTCAATATAGCCATTCCCTCCATGTAATTCAATCGCTTCACTTGCATAATGGACCGCTTGCTCTGCCGTTTCTTTTTTCATAATAGCAATATTTAAGCGATTCATAATGATGTCCTGTTCATTACCCTGTCCACTTGTTACTTTATCGTAGAGCTGAATTAGATCAAAAACAGTAGCAACTTCTACATGAAGCTTGGCAGCAAAGTTCCCTAATGTATCCTGAATCATAGGATATTGCGTTAAAGGCTTGCCAAATGCATGACGATTTGTCACATAGTGCTTCGCCTCCAAAAAACCACGGCGCATAATGCCGATAGAAGCAACAGCATTGCAAATTCTTGATAAATTAAGTGCCTCCAACATATAATAAATTCCTTTATTCGGCTCACCGACAACATAAGCTAATGCACCATCAAATTCCACCTCACCAGAAGGTACTGCTCTAACACCAAGTTTATCCTTTAAACGTCGAATACGGAGGTTGTTAACAGTGCCATCCTCATTGCGCCACGGGACCGCAAATAGAGTTAAACCTTTCGAGCCTGCTTGAGCCCCTTCCATACGGGCCAATACCATGGCAACCCCACACATTCCTGCGTTTGACGCGAAATATTTCTCACCAAATAAACGATACTGATTACCGTCTTTTCTTGCCTCTACAACGTTCGCACCAACATCAGAACCACCTTGACGCTCCGTTAAAAATGTAGCTCCCTCATACAGCTCGGTATCTCCTGTTGCACAAACATGTGGTAAAAAACGCTCCTTCACCTCATCGCTCGCATAATGATCAAGTAAATAAGCCGTTGCCATTGTTAACGTAACAGGGCAATAAAAGCCTGGCTCTGTATGGGACAGTATATAACCTTGAGCAAAGCTATACACATAGTTACCCTTTCTACCTAATTGCGGAATATCCTTATGCACATAGCCAACAATACCCGTATTGTATGATTCTTCAATTGTTTTTTTATAGCCATCATTAACCCAGACCTCTGACACTTCTTCACCATATGCATTATACCTTTGTAAGCGAGGTTCACCCTCTCGATCCGTATGTTTGGCTCTTACATCAATATCTCCAGCACAAAGCTCACCGAAATCTGTTAGCTCACGTGTTGCATATTCTGCAAACTCTTTATCTAGCATCATTTCTAAAACTTTATGAAGTGTGTCGTTATCTTTAAAAAAGTTCGTTGTTCTCATTTCTGCCTGCTGTAAAACCTTCATGCTATCTCACCTCTTGTCCTTTCAAGGTTTGTTTTAATATTTTGCCTGATGCATTTCGTGGTAGCGCTTCCACACGTTCAAAGATGCGTGGAATTTTATATTTAGCAAGATGCTCCTCTAAGTAAGCTTTAAGTTCGTCCTCGTCAATTTCTGTTTTAGTGGCATAGACGGCCTTCACCGTTTCTCCCCACTCCGGATGTGGAACACCTATTACAGCAACTTCAAATATCCCCTCATAGCTCAAAATTCTATCTTCAATTTCTTTCGGATAAATATTCACACCACCTGAAAAAATAACATCCTTTTTGCGATCAACAATCCAAATATAACCATCCTCATCTATGCGAGCTAAATCACCTGTTTTTAGCCAGCCATCTATAAATGCAGCCTTTGTTGCGATTTCATCCTTGTTATAGCCCAGCATATTGCCTTCACCAAGTAAGACAATTTCTCCTACTTCACCAACACGAACATCTTCTCCGTCATCGTTAATAATACGCAGCTCTGCTCCAAGTGGTGCACGCCGACCAATACTTCCTGCCTTCGTTGCATGCTCTTCACCAAGCAATATTGAACCGTTTGGACCAGCCTCTGTTAAGCCATAGACACAGGTTAAATTTTCTGTTCTGAAAGCTTTTTGTAAATGACGGACTTCATTTTGTGATAACGGTGCGCCACCATAAGCCCACCATTTCATCGAGGATAAATCTGTTGTTTGCAATCTTGGCATTTGGGCTGTTAACAAATAGGCGACAGGTGCACCAAAGAAATGTGTTGTCCTTTCCTGCTCGATTGAATCAATAAACAAATCAGGTGTAAATGTCGGTGTTAGCACGATAGTTGAGCCTACAAGTACGCCTGCCATTAAAAATAAATGCAATGGAGCTGAATGCGTCAACGGCATCATGAGAAGGATTCGGCTTTCTGGCTTTACTTCCATTTCTACTGCAATCATTTGTGCTACCGTTAATATATTGCGATAGCTAAACAACACACCCTTTGGTTTTCCAGTTGTACCCGATGTATATAAAATCGTTGAGACATCCTCTTCATTCAACTGGCAATCGATTGTTTGAGTGCTTGCATGTTGAATAAGAGTTTCATAGTTTAGCCAACCAGCATGCTCTTGCCCTGTTTTAATTTTTAAAGGAACTACCGTGATATTTTCCACTGCTGCAAAAATTGCTTCATGGGCTAGAATAGCTTTAGCGTCTGCATGTTTCGCTACATACTCGACCTCTTGTAGCGTAAATTTCGCATTTACTGGAACGACAATAGCTCCAATACGCTGAATTGCAAAATAACTAACAACAAACTCTACAACATTGGGCATAAAAATGATGACTTTATCGCCTTGTCCCACACCTTGATCTAATAAGGCATGACTAAAACGCGTCACTTGCTCATCTAAATCACGATAGGTCACTCGTCTACCTTGACAAATAACCGCTTCGCTCATAGGATACTTTCGCGCATTACGTGCTACCAAATTCGAACTATTCATCGTGCATCTCTCCCTTTAAAGTCGCTAATTTTTCAGTAAACACACCTTGTAATTGCTGCAACTCATTTTTCATTTGTGTAAGCTCTGCTATCTTACTATCAATCTCTCGAATTTTTTGCTCCCCATATTCAACTGTACGCTCCAATTGCTGAATACCCGTGCGATCAAAATCAAACAGCAATACCATTTCCTTAATCTCCTCAAGTGAAAAACCATAACGCTTTCCTCGGAAAATAAGCTTAAGCTTCGCTAACTCTTTTTTTGAAAAGGTTCGTTGATTAGTAGATGAACGATTAGGATGAAGCAGCCCAAGCTCCTCATAATAGCGAATCGTCCGTGTTGAAACATTAAACTGCTTAGCCACTTCTTGAATCGTCTTCAACATCATCATCGCCTTCCGATTTTCCATCAGTATACCATTGACGCTAACGTAAATTTCAACGAGATATTTGAAATTTACAGAAAATTATTGTTTTAAGAAGATGAATTGATCGGTTTAGGGGTTTTATTCGATGCTGGGCGGGGCTATCCTCGATTTCGGTGGTTCTATCCGTCGCCTCAGCTTTTTTCCGTCGCTCCGAGGATTCTTTCCGTCGCTCTGGCGGTTCTTTCCGTCGCCCTGGTAGTTCTATCCGTCGCCTCAGCTTCTTTCCGTCGTCCTTGCAGTTCTATCCGTCGCCCTTGCAATTCTATCCGTCGCCCTTGCAATTCTATCCGTCGC
>NZ_JARVRU010000177.1:0-7777 GCF_030209535.1 Lysinibacillus sp. fls2-241-R2A-57 | reverse complement strand
GAACCTCTGAGATGTTTTTGAAAAAAGTGTTCAACTTGATATTGCAATTTAGGAATAAATAAAATATAGGATTACCTAGAAAAAGAACATATAGTCCATTACGCATTGTATAAAAAGTTCTTTCCATAAAATTAGCATCCATTAATTGTTGAATGCTTCCATTTTGATGGGCATCTATCGTAACTTGCATGAGCTGACGACTTTCCTCTGACATTGGTATTGCCATAGTAGAATCGGAGGAAAGAGCTCCAAACGTTAAAAGTCCAAAAAGTAAGCTATATAAAGTTAAGCTAATGATTAACATAGCATTGGGCTTTAACTTATGCATAAGAAGGAGCAATAATCCTAAAATTGCGTAGTCCGTTAAAATATCTCCGAACCAAATGAAGTATGCATGGATACAACCGAAAATAAATAACGCAATTAGGCGTCTAGAATAAATTCTCCAGAAGTTTAATTGCTTTGCGGCTGCTCTTTCCTGCATGATGACCATTCCAAAACCGAACAGCATGGAAAAGAGCATGACAAATTTCCCATCGACAAACATAGAAAGAAGTGATTTGACTGTGTAATCAGCTTGATTCCAAAAAGAAGTCCATTCATTTTTAAAACTTGGATCTTCCTGCATGTAGACAGGATAAAGGAACCAAACAATATTTGCTAGTATGATTCCGAATAATGCGAACCCCCTTAATACATCGAGTGATTCAATCCGCTCTTTGGCAGAAATGGGTGAAAGCTTTTGTTTCATATACATTCATCCTTTTGATTATTATTTAGTTTCTTCAACAAGTAGGTCACTGCTGAAAAAACCTTTGTAAATGAAACTTTAACTTATAATTATCAAGATTTTATAAGGAAAACTTAGATATTATAATTTTTGTAAAATATTTTCGTGGAAAAATTAACCTTTCTTTATGTATACTTGGAAAAAATAGGTTGAGATATATCTGTTTTAGATTGGGAAAAGACAAACAGACAACGCAAGGATAATTTAAAGATTTTAATTTAAAGGTATAAAGGGAGGAAATGTGTAAAGTTGAAAGCGGAGACGTTGAAAAGTTTAAGTGTACTATGCTATCTGCAAAGCAGCTATTACACGAATAGACATGGGAATAATGATAAATGAAAGACAGATAATAAGCAATATAGAAATAAGATGGTACTTGTCTAGTCAGATTGTATGGATAGGTAAAGGGAAAAATTATTACGAAATAGAAACGTTGAAAAATACAAGTTGTGGTAGTTTTAATTGGTTATGGTCTGATGTAGATACTATATTATTTGATAAAGATAGTTTGGATTTTATAAGTGCAGTTATAAAATTGAATGAGCCAATAATAGTAAAAAGAGATAAAATGTCTATAGTATTTACAGAGGGGAAACATGGGAATTTGAAAATAAGTGAGGAACGGAATTTTGATTGTAAATTATCAGATTTTACCGAGTACTATGTTGAAGGGGATATATTACTGTCCTATTCTGAAAAATGGATCAGAACAAAGCCTTCCATTGAAGTAAAGGTGACCTTAGATTTTTCAATTGTTTTACAGAATAGCGAGATGATAGGAATTGTGATTTACAAGGCTAGTAAACACCTACTACCTGACAGTGAATATCTAATTGACGAAAATGAAAATATTGAATCTGACATTTGTATTATGCTAGGTAGTTTTTTTCAATTACTTGAAAAAATTGATGATGATTTGACACAACATGAAAGATCAGAATTAAAAAATTTATTTTTGGAAATTTACGAACAAGCATTACCCTATGATGACTTACGGTATAAGGCACTAAGAGACACTATATTAAATGTAATAGACTATATTTAATGGAATAATTATTCAATCTTTTGATATCATATATTTATGAAAAATACAGTACAACAAATGTTTTTAAAATAGACCACGCAAGCATATAGAGTATAGAATTTATGGTTATTACGGAGGGGCAAATGAATATATATGAGCAATTTAAGAAATACACTGATTATTCACTAGGATTATCAAAAGATAAGTGTAGTTTTTTTGAGGGTATGACCCTAAATAATACAATATTTACAGATAATGATTAAACAATAGTAGCATTTTAGAAATGAATTTTAAGGGATGTGATTTTTCGAAAGTTTACTTAAGTGAAGCTTCTTTATGCGGTAGTACTTTTGAGAATAATATTTATATTAAAGGGAACTCTGATTATGCAATATTTAAGAAATCAAATATTGCAGGTATTAATGCTTTTAGAACTAGTTTTTATGAGTGTAATTTTTCTGAAACGACGTTGACTCAGAGATACGTAATTGTTCTTTTATTAATGCGAGTTTTTCAAATGTAATATTTAAAGATGTAAATTTTGATATTTCTAGTTTTCACTCATCGATATTTCATAATGTGAAGTTTATTGATTGTTCATTTGAAAAATTAAGATTTGATGAAGCGGTTGGGATAGAAAGTGTAGATTTTAAGAATACAAACATCATTATAAATGGTGAAGCAAAAATTTATCTAGGGAATGAAATTAAAAACTATTTTTCTAAATTGGGTTGATACTTCTCTGATATAACAGTAAGCGAGGTAAATCTAAAATGAAAACTAGACTAGAAAACTTAATTTTTTCGTTAAAATTTACAGAAGCCATAGCCTTTGTGGATGGTATGGCTAAAGATGATTTCGAATGCAGTATTTTGGAATTGTGTTATAAATCAGAAAACATCATATATTATTCTTTTGTTTTAGACCTGTTAAAAAGGAAGGAAACAGCTTTTCTTCACTATATTGCTTCAATTATACTATCTCACCCATTATGTCATTTAAATGGGGCTTATCAAGCGGCATTTTATCACGCAAAAAAGGCAGTAGAATTTGATGAAGATGAAGTAGAACTTAAAGAATATTTATTATTTTTTAATGACATACCTGATAAATTACTTAGTGATCAAGAAGCTAAAACATTAGCTGAACAAATATTAAACTTAAAACCTAAAAGTGAGGTAGCAAAACAATACATTTAAATATCAAGAAAATATTTAATCATTGCATGAATATGAATACATTTTTTTGTGAGGAGATTACAATTATAGCTCTAGATAACAATACTAATATTACTACTTAGTTTGTTCGGAATTTACATTAGTGTTCCTGTTTGATTAGGATAAAGGAACCTAACAATATTTATACCTAGTATGAGTCCCATTAGGTTTCTGGTATATAGAACAGGATATTCTTGTAGATAAAAAGGTGGTTAGAACATTATGCATTTAAAGAACAAAGAACTGATTAAACGGACACTAAATGGTACATGGTTTTACGAGAGAATAGTAAATATTGAATATAATGTTGGAAATGATTTTGAAGATAATTATGTTGGAACAATGGATCTTACATTTCATGTTACCCTTTTACAAACAAAGGAACCATTCAAAATAAAGATTAGATATTATAATGTTGATGATTTAACGATAAGAAAAGCAACAACTTTTCCATTGTCGAGGGACTTAATTATTCATGATATGAAGGAGCAAGGTTTGGTAAGCAGCCAGCGTTATCATGTACATGATGATAGTGGATATGGTGAAAATGATGGATTCGAATTTATTGAGTTTTATTGTATCTCTATGGAAGTAATTTCAGTGGAAGAGTTTTACAAGTGATACAAAAAGGACAGCATCTCAATGCCGTTAGATATTATATAGGGATAATATTAGCCATGAACCCAGTAGAAAAGAAAGGGATGAAGCTAGTATGCAAAATGAAACCACAGATATTTTAGATTTTATAACAAAACAGTTTGGTCCTATCAATAATACAATCAGTGAAATCATACCTGGCAGTAGGGTGGCAATCGATATTCAAGTTATCCTGCCGTCGCAAGAAAATGATTTTATCACGCTTGTAACTACAGGAATGAGTGATTGTGCAATGGATGTTTCAGAAGAATGTAAGGGAAGTAAGTACGCTGAATTAGTCTTAAAGTGGCCTGCAAATTGGCCAATAAGTAGAAATGAAATGACGAACCAAGATTATTACTGGCCTTTGAAGTGGTTGAGAATGGTTGCTCACATTCCACATCAATATGATGGATGGTTAGAAGAAGGAGTCATGCTGCCAAATGGGGAACCTCCAACTCCATTCGCTTTCAATACAGCATTATCGTGTATTTTAATCAGTACATCTAAAGAAATGAGAAGTTTTATAGATTCGGAAAATAGAATCATTAATTTTTATACATTAATACCTATTTATACAGAAGAAAGAATGTTAGCTTTACAATACGGACATGTATATTTATTAGAAAGGTTTGAAGAGTTCGGAATTACAGATGTACTTGACATACAAAGAGAGAGAATAAAGAAAAAGGGAAAATTCAAGGACATAGGAAAATTTAAAGAAATTTCATTTAGAGGTAGAGTTGCATATGGCATAAGTTGTTTTGAAAATGCACTAATAACCTTAAACTATGATCTTAGTGACTGGAAACCAGTTGTAAATTACCTCTGGGAATTCACAAGTTCTAATAATTTAGATGATTGTAATTCAGCAACAGCCGAATTAATTCCAGATGGTCTATTGGAATCTAAAGAATATGATGAAGACGATTTTGAACGATTAACTGAAAATGAATTTTATTATTTGTATAATTTATATCAAAAAATTGATGAATCTATTGATACATTATTAACAGACATTCATGAGCTTGGACAAAGTCATGCTTATAGTAGTATAAGTGGGTACGGTGAAGAGAGTCTAAATTCATTAGAGATACTTATTTATACTATGATTGTAAACAATTTCCCTTTGCCGGACATTAAACCTTTTGAAAAATTTTCTATTAAAGAGGATAAAGGATGGGGGAATAAGTTTGATGGAACAAAATTATCAAAAATTCTACTAGAAGAATCGAGTACTTATTAGTGGCAATAAATACCTGGAAATAATAAGGAGAACATCTTGGTGGAGTATTTTAAAGATTCACTTATTATTCGAGATATCATTTTTGGAAGAGGCTTATTCCGACTTATAACATGAGTTAGAAGGAGTCTTGTGGAAGAAGAAAGCTATGACAAAGCAGGTCTGGAAGAGAATAAAGGATAAAGTTGGGAGCATCAGGCTTGGGAGTTAACCTGCAGAATGTTGAGGTAATCTTTTGTTGTGCTTTACCCCAGCTTCTAATGTCGGACAGATTTTATTAATGATTTTAAGAGGAAACTATTATGAAACCATTTTCTGAAGAAACAATTAAAATATAAAAACAGTCTGGTTGGTATCCAGGAAGGAATATTGATATACAAGATACTATCGACTTTTTACTATCAAAAAAATACACTTTATTTCCGCATTTAATAAAGATGCTTAGTGAGTTTGGTGAAATTGAATATATATTCAATCATCCAAATGGTAGAATAGAGTCTTTTCATTTGATACCTAAAATTGCTATAGGAGATTACTATGAGAAAGAAGATTTTGAAGAGATTGAAAGGAGGATGAATGAGCGTTTAATTCCCATTGGTGAAGCTTGTCGTGGAAATATGATAATGTTTTTGTCGGAAACTGGAAAAGTATATGGGGAAACTGGCTATTATTTGGAGAAATTCGGAGACAATATTTATGAGGCATTGGAGAATCTTTGTTTGTTTAAACAAGGAGAGGAAATAGAATAAATACATAAACAACTAATACTTTGAGTTATCACTTTAGTCCATTAATTCAGGAGCGAAGGGTAAAGCCTAAATCAAAGGATGCGAAATTATGGAAGAAAAGGTTCTGGCTTTACTTCAGAAAGCAGGTTGGTTTAAGGGACGTAAAGTTGATATAAGTAAATATATAGCTTCTTTAATTAATGGAGAATATATTATCTTTAATAGAGCGGCTGATTTTCTAAAAGAATATGGTGATTTGATAATCCAATTTGAAAATCCTAAAAGGTCGGATAGCTATTTTACGTTAACTATTAATCCAATTGAGGCAGCAAGTTCAATATTTCGCGAGGTATCTAAAAGTTATGAAAAATATTGCGCGGAGTCATTTGTTATCATTGGAGAAATTCCAACGATGGAGATGACTTGGTATATTTCTTCATCAGGTAAATTTTATGGAGGCTATGATGATTCTCTTATCTCTTTGGGTGATGATTTTTATCATGCGCTTTATAATATAGTGAGTGGAGCAGAATTGGAAGTTATTCTTGTTGAAGAGGGATAGAAGGGACAAGAGTATAGATGAAATCGCTGAATTAATCATAACGTTCTATGAATTTTGTCAAATAAAACGATTAAGAGCAAAAGAGTAGTGCAAATGTACTACTCTTTTTGTTATCTGAAAAATCTCAGAAAAAGAAGAACAATTGCTTGCCCTATCAAATCTATTACACTTCATAAAATTTAGAAATTGAAATTTATTTTATAATTACCCATATTAGGTTAATATTACATATGAATCTAGAACAAATAATTATATTACAAAGCTCACGAAGCTTCTTGACTAAAGGAGATGTTGAAAAGACAATTAGCAATCCAGTTTTTGGTATGACTATATTTGGACTAAGGTTATCAGTATTCTTTTTTTAGGAAAAGAAGCCGAGATTGCATTGATAATAGACGGTGATGAAGATGGCAAATTTGATGAAGATCAATATACAGCATACCAATCATTAATCCAAAATTGGGGACAATTGCAACAAAGTTTTTTGCAACCAATTTTAAACTATTATCAGCAAAAACGACATGAACTAGGCTATGATATTGAATTTAATGACACTATCCCTTAGTTGAAACTACCGACCAACTTCTTGAGCTGATTACGCTTGTTGGAATTGTTGTTCAATATGCTGGCATTTACGAAGGTCGAGATATCGGAATAACCTTCGACTGTACTTGGGATATGGAGAATGGTCTAGGACTCCGTTTAAGAAATGAAAAAGTAATAAAAATAGGGTATCAGGATGATGCAATTTAAAATTAGAAAAACCAAGTATATAAAAATTGAACTTACTTATATTGTTAAAACGGTGGGTATTATTCAATGGGAAAATTGATTTTCAAAAAATAAAGCATATAAACAAAAATAGGGGGATCTAATGGAGTCTCTACAAGACATTCAAGAACGTATAGTTAAAATTGATTGGTTTTCAAAATGTGGCGAAATATCAATTGTTAATACTAATCTGAATTATAAATTTGTGAAAAATTGGAGTGAAGTATCAAAAAAATGTAATAATAATTGGGACAATTTTAAATTAGGTATTAGAAATAAATTAACAGCATCTCTTCACGAAAATTGACGAGACCAATATAGAGAATGGAATAATATAACTGATGAAGCTAAATCTTTTCTTAAAGAAGATGTATTACATAAAATAGCCCAATATCTAAATGATAATGGAATTGACGAAAATGTATTTGAAAGTATTGAATGGGATTTACTTTCGTCTATGATGGAATATTCTTATTGCTCATACACTGGGTTTGGTTTTTATACAGAGCTTTTAAAAATATATGAAAGCGGACATATCCCATGCGGCTGGAAAGGGAAATGGCCAGAAGGTACAATACTTATTTTCTAAAGCGTTTCATAATAAAATAATACATCTAGGTAAAGGAGTTACTATGAAAAAAGAAATGAATGAATTGATTGGAAACAGTGAATTCTACCAACATATTCGGAAACATCTAGGGGAACCGAGTCATATTAATCTTGAAACTTTAACAGATATTAATGTTAACTTACACGCGTGTTGATTATCTAATTTCTTCCAATGAAAATTATACAAAAAGAGAGAT
>NZ_JARVRU010000196.1:0-7943 GCF_030209535.1 Lysinibacillus sp. fls2-241-R2A-57 | reverse complement strand
ATACATGGGAAGAAATCAGTCAATCCCCTGAAACAATTCTTGCTTATCAATCTCGCTTAAAGTATATCCTAGATGAAGAAGCCCGTTATATTGATGGAATAAACAAGGGAAGAGAGCAAGGGAAAGCAGAGGGAATGAAAGAAGGACTAGAGCAAGGACTAGAACAAGGGCGTAAACAAGAGCAAATAGAGTTAGTGAAAAAATTGATGAAACGACATGTAACCGTTGAAGAAATAATGGATTTAGTAGGCTTATCGAGAGAAGAAATTGAAAGAATAAAGGATCTAGATTTACCTCAAGATTAACACATATAAAGCATGACTAAATATTTTGTCTATTCACTTTTCACAATAAAGATAGCTACCTGATGCTTGATTTTATTAAAAGTCAAGTTTTTACGCTGAAACTATTTAAAATAGTGCATTCTTATATAATGTCACACATTATATGTATAAAAATTAAAATTTTGGCTCTTCACCATAACTCGTGGTTGATTTTCTGTTAATTCAATAATTTTACATTTTACTATAGAAAAAAAGCGAAATCTCACGTATCGTAATCATGTTTTGGTGAAGAGTCCTTTTATTTCAATTTTTAATAAGATGTAGGTAGAGTCATGCCAACTTTTGTAATTCGCCATCTATTTTTATATAGATGGTTTTTTTTTTGATATGAGGACGTCTTTTAGAGTTTACTGTAAGTACTTTCCGTGACATAAAATTGTAACAATTCAAAAAAATAAAAGTGTTTTAAGGGAAATGATGGCACTTCTTGTAAATGAATGACGTTATTTTTATTGGAAACAAATATTTAGTTTCCCAAATAATACATTGGAGGATTTTACATTGAGTAAAGAAGAATTATTAAACTTGAGTAGTAATTCATTGTTTGTAGCATTTATATTACTACTAATCGCCATCATACCGATTGGGCTTGCCGTGAAATCAAAAGGAAAAATGTTTGGAAAAGTAGGGCTTACACTTACGTATATTGCTTTTATTTTACAGCTAGTTTATTTCATTTTAAGGTGGATTGCGGTTGATCATGCACCTGTAAGTAATATGTACGAGTTTATGACGTTTTTTGGCATCATGCTTACTGGTAGCTATTTGATTATTCATTTTTTATATAAACAAATAGTGGTAGGCTTGTTCACCATTCCTGTGTCATTAATTATTCTCGGTTATGGAAGTGTTTTTACAAAAGAAGTTTCACCACTTGTGCCATCGCTGCAAAGTCATTGGTTAACGATCCACGTTATGACAGTTGCATTTTCAAGTGCCATACTATCGATATCGTTCGCAACAGGTATTATTTATTTATTAAGAACATTAGATGTTTCTAAATTTTCGATTCGTACATTTGCCTTGGAATTTGTGATGTATTGTCTAATTGTCGTAATTGGCTTTATCGGAGTGGCTACTTATTTTAACTTTTCAGGAGATAAACTCGAGGTTCAGTTTGAAAATGTACAAGGTCAGGAAGAAACAGCAGTTTATACGATGAAGCCGCTCATTGTCACGAAAGACGCAGTAACATCTAGTGGGGAACAGGTTGGCGTTTTACAGATTACAAATAAGATAGATGCGAAGAAATTGAATTCTATCGTATGGGCATTTATAGGTGGAACGGTTTTATATGCTGTGATTTTACTCATTGCGAGAAGACCGTTAATTGTTTTATTAAAGCCATTAACAAACCGTGTACAACCAGCATTAATGGATGAAATTTCATATCGAGCTGTTGTCATAGGCTTTCCGCTGTTCGCCTTAGGAGGACTTTTATTTGCCATGATTTGGGCGCAGATTGCGTGGAGTAGATTTTGGGGCTGGGATCCTAAGGAAGTATGGGCACTTATCACATTTTTATTTTATGCTGCTTTCCTTCATTTACGACTATCTAAAGGCTGGGAAGGCGAGAGGACAGCTTGGTTAGCGATTGTTGGATTTGGCATTATCGTTTTTAATCAGGTATTTGTGAATTTAGTAATTGCTGGTTTACATTCTTACGCGTAAGGGGCTATGACTGAATATAATTATCAAATCAAAAAGAGACATCCGCAATTTGGATGTCTCTTGAATTTTGCACTGTTTATTCTAAAGCCGAAATTAAAGCTTTACAACATTAGTTGCTTGTGGTCCGCGGTTACCTTCTTCAACGCCGAATTCCACTTTTTGGCCTTCTTCTAAAGTTTTAAAGCCATCTGATTGAATAGCAGAGAAATGTACAAATACATCATTTCCACCTTCTACCTCGATAAAGCCAAAACCTTTTTCTGCGTTAAACCATTTTACTGTACCTTGTGTCATGTGAACAACCTCCCAAAAAAATTCAACAATCATATTCCTTCAATCGCTCGCAAAAAATCACGTATTCAAAAGCCGTATTACTTTTGAATACGTGATTTTAATGGTTAAGACGAAGTAATGTAATTATTATTGTTTTAATTATATAACAGTTCGAGACATTTATCCAGTATATTCCGTTTTTAGTAAGAAAAATTTACATTGGATTGTTTTTTACTATAATTTACAGGCGTGTTGATTAACTATTTTTATCCATCGGGATTAGAAGACGCTGATTTCTGCTACAAGTTACTCGCTTTCCTGCGGGAGTCGAGTAGCCCAATACTACAATCAGTTAATTAATCCATGCTTTCTCTTTAGCGACAATGACTGCCTCTGCACGAGATTCTACATTAAGTTTGACAAAAAGTTTGGATAAATAATTTTCGACGGTGCGTTGAGTAACCCCAATAGCGGAAGCGATTGCTTTATTTGTGCATCCTTGTGATACTAGCTGTAAAATCTCTTGTTCTTTATCACTAAGTAAAATGTCTTGCTGGGTATTTGATAGATTGGTACGTTGTTGTACAAAGTCTAAAAAATCTGCTGAAAGTAAGATTTCACCTCTTAGTGCAGCTTGAATAGTTTGAATAACTTGCTCCTTTGTGGCTAGCTTGGATAGTAGTCCGTCGATTTTTTTCTCAACCAATAGTTCGTAATAATCGGAAAGCTCGTATCCTGTATAGAGTAAAATAAGTGCTTCTGGTTGCTTTTTTTTAATCATTTCTGAAAGCTGGATGCCATTGATTGGTTTCATATTAATATCGATCAAAAATAATTGGAAATTTTGAGCATCCATTCTCGACAGTACAGAAGCACTATCCTGCTCTGTATCTATACGAACGTTTGTTAAATCCTGTAATAATGTTTTTGTACCATCTAAAACGACAGGATGGTCATCTACAATAAGAATATCAATCATATGATTCCACCTCCTCTTGTATTTGAATAAATATATGCATTCCTTCATTTTGACTGGAGGTTAGGGCGATATTTCCATTAAAAGCACGGACACGTTCTCGGATACCGTTAATGCCCATTGAAGTTGAAGATTGCATTAAATCTTCAATATTACAGCCAATACCATTATCATCGTATTGGAGGATAAAACCACGAGGGATCGCTTGCAGTCTTAGTGAAACCTCGGTTGCCTCAGCATGCTTTATTGCATTATTTAAAAGTTCTTGTACTAAGCGATAAACGACTAAATGTAAGGTTGCATCATGGAATTGAACACGTTCTATTTGAGTAGTTAACATAAAATCTGCCCGTATTTTCACTTTTTGTATCAGTTTTTTTAAGGCCATTTGTAACCCAAATGTATCAAGCAAAGGGGGACTTAGATTCTCGCAATATTCACGTAAATCTTTAGTTGCATTTAGTAATTGCTCCCGGATATCTAATACCTTTTCTTTTTTTATCATCGTTGAGCCAGCTAGGACATCTAACTCTCTCGCTATATGAAGCTGCTCTTGCAATACGGTGTCATGTAATTCCTGTGCTAAAATACTCTTTTCTTTTTCAGTGATAGTCCATAACAATTTATCGAGCCAAGGAAGCTGTGTATCGTTGTTATCCTTCATATGCTGTATTTCACACACTAAATCTTCAATGAGTTTTAAATTAACTATAAACATGGAAACATAGAGTGCAAGTAACTCCAACCAAAGAAGCTCTTCTTTGTGTAGAGCATGTCTAATTATCAAAATAATTTTTTCTTCACCCGTATCGTGTAATAGTAGATTAGTCATTTCAGTCTCTATGCTAACTTCACCTGGGCTGATTGGTACACCTTCGGATATTGTTGTAATGGTAAAAGATGCAGTACCCAGCTTTTCTATTATTTCATATTTAAACAAATTAAGTAATTCCTGCTGATTTTTTGCTTTACTCATGCGGTTAACGGCAGCATATAAATTATGTACATAATTGCCACTAGATGAAAAGATAACTTTTCGATACTTATAATCAAGCTGCTCCTTAATATAGAAACAAGCAATAAAACTAAGGAAAACAAGGATAAAGACACTCGTCATTTTAACAATCGACAATTGGTCTAAAAACACTATAATAATGCCTGAAGTTAATATTAAAGTGCTGAAAAAGGCTAGTGTTGAATAATAACGTAAACGAGATAATTGATATTCAATATCGAATAATCGTTCATTCAGTTGAATGAAGATAAAAGAAAAAGGAATAAACAATAAAAATAATGCAGCTAAATCAGCTTTTAATATAGTAGT
This sequence comes from Lysinibacillus sp. fls2-241-R2A-57, assembly GCF_030209535.1. Classification (NCBI taxonomy): domain Bacteria; kingdom Bacillati; phylum Bacillota; class Bacilli; order Caryophanales; family Bacillaceae; genus Lysinibacillus; species Lysinibacillus sp. fls2-241-R2A-57. The sequence continues at coordinate 3,355 of NZ_JARVRU010000196.1, read as the reverse complement.
GTGACCCAGAATTTCAGGGACGACGAAAAAAAGTAAAAACGGTAAGAAAGGCGTGATAAACGCAATAGCGATAAGACGGATCTTAGCCAATTTTGTTCGTAAATAACTTGTTAGTAAAATATAGACGGCATAAAGTACAAGTAAAGCAAACAGACCTAGAGTAATTAAAATGGATATATTTCTAATGTCAAAATTAAATTTTTCAATGAAATAACAGCAAGGTCTAAATAATAGTAATAAATACAGCCATTTGGTATTTATATATGGCCATTTTATATGAAGATAACAGAAATAACATTGTAAAAAGTGAATAAAAAGTACTAAGCATAAAACCATACAATTATTAATTACAAACATTCCAATTGGATTCCCTCTACTTGAGGCTCCCGTACTTATATAGGCCAATGAACATGTTAATAAAAATAATATTAATAATTTTGTGAGTTGATTATCTTTCTTCCTTTGCCATAAATAGATGGCAACGACAAAAGATAATATGAAATAAAACAGTGGAAAGATAATTTGCAAGTATAATTCTTCGGGAATATCTTTATGCTGAACTGTAATATTATGAATTTCGCCATTTGGCTTAGTAATTGTTAGCTCATTCGCACTTCTAGCGAGAGAATGGCGTTGGATTGACCTATTATCTTGTGCTGGTTTGCCATCGAGTTCCAGTAAAATATCACCTTTTTCAATATTTTGTTGCTGTGCCCAGTGAGGATAATAGAAGTCAACAATAACAGGTTGGCCGCTAGTTGTGTCCACTGAAATACTAATAAAAGGTACTCGTATTGCCACGACAAGTACATAAATACCGAGAAGTAGGTATGTTATAAAAATACTATATGTCCATTTACTCATAGTTTTCGCTCATTTATTTGCATGATCATAATGCCCCATTTCATCATTAAGTATGCTTATATTATCCATAATTTTTGGTAATTTTGGAATACCGAAATATGGTGTTTCGGAAAACCACTATTACTTTTTCGGAATAACGAAATAGTTTTTTCGGAGAAGGATGTGATAATGTAAATCTAGCATATGTGACGAAAAGGGGGAGCGTTGCATGAAAAAGAGTGGATTAACACTGATCCTTTTTTTTCTAATCGCTATCATGTCGTACCCAATGGCAACAATCGCTAAAAACTTTGAAAATGATGTGGTGAAAGTAGATATTTGCATTACCGGGGGTGACAATCATTTTATCTATAAGATTCCAAAGCATTTACATAATAATACGCCGTATTATGAAATGAAGAATAACATTGAATCTTCTTTAGCTAGGCATTGGAAGGTCGGAAATGCTCATTATGAAGCCCAACAGTCAGATGTTATATATACTTTTTTTATTAATGATTTAATTCATGAACAACAAGATGGGCAGATGAAAGTAGCAATTCCATATAATATTTTAGTAGGAATGTTTGATAAAAATGAGCCCATTCAATTACGGATTTTGGCTAGCAAATTAACCAACTGGAAAGTCAATGCAAAGGATTGGGCAACTCTCGGCTTTGAGGAACCACTCAATTATTTTAGTGATCAGGAATATGTTTTTGAGGGAGCGGTCAACGAACTATTACAGCAACGGGTAGGACATTTTAATGGTACAGTTATGAAAGGTCAAATGGTGCTGAAAAGTGTAATTTATTTTAACTTTATGATCGCACAGCTTATTGCCTGTATAATTTTATCAAGGCGTTTTAAAAAGAGAATTATTGAAGATCCAGAAACGATGCATCAGTTCCGAAAACTTAACTATATGTATCAAATCATTCCGTTAATGATTATTGTTATGCAAATTGTTTTTTTAGTTATGTCAGGGTTACTGACTGCGTTTAGTCTCTATTTTAACCCAGGCATTGACATATTACTTATTGTTGGCCCCATTATAGTTAATATTATTTTGTTGCCAATGTTTTTCGTCACGACTGAAAGCGAAATTTCAAAGGAGCTAGAATACAATTCCTTTGGCACAGGCATGTAAATATGGAATGATTGTTTTTTATTTTTTGACGACCAAATGTAGTTATTAGATGTTATAATGGTCAACAGCATACTTGAAGGAGCTGTTGAATGACATGACGCATCCAGAAATCGCGTACTTAAACTTACTACAACATATATTAGATAATGGAGTTAAAAGAGAAGATCGTACAGGAACAGGTACATATAGTGTATTTGGCTATCAAATGCGATTTGATTTGAGCAAAGGTTTTCCTCTTTTAACGACCAAACGTGTACCATTCAAGCTTGTAGCAAGTGAGCTACTTTGGTTTATTAAAGGGGATACAAATATTCGTTATCTACTGCAAAACAACAATCATATTTGGGATGAATGGGCTTTTAAAAAATGGGTTGAATCTGATCAGTATACTGGTCCTGATATGACAGATTTTGGTCGCCGTTGCTTAGTGGACGAGTCTTTTAATGCTGTCTATCAAAAAGAGTTAGCATCATTTTGTGAGCGAATTTTAACAGATGATGAATTTGCACGTCAATACGGGGAGCTTGGGAATGTTTACGGTAAGCAGTGGCGTAATTGGACAACATCGACAGGGGAAAATATTGACCAATTACAAGATGTGATCCATCAAATTAAGCACAATCCAGATTCACGACGTATCATCGTCAATGCATGGAATCCTGAAGATGTTATCAATGCTGGCGCAAAGGGCAGTAAAGCTGCATTACCTCCGTGTCATGTAATGTTCCAATTTTATGTCGCAAATGGCAAGTTGAGCTGTCAGCTAATGCAAAGAAGCCTTGATACATTGTTAGGCTGTCCATTTAATATTGCTTCATATGCATTACTGACACATTTAATTGCACATGAATGCGGATTAGAAGTTGGCGAATTTATTCATAGCATTGGGGATGCTCATATATATTCAAATCACGTGGAGCAAGTGAAAGAACAGCTATCACGCGAGCTTAGGGACCTACCAACCTTAAAAATTAATCCGGATAAAACGTCAATTTTTGACATAGAACTCGAAGATCTTTCTATCGAGGGCTATGATCCACATCCAGCAATTAAAGCACCAATTGCCGTGTAAACTAAAGCAGCAACCGATTTTGGTTGCTGTTTTTTTTATGTAGGCCGAAGTGATGGATTAAAGAGCTAGAGTGATGGGAAGAAGAGTTAGAGCGATGGATAAAAGGGGCAAAGTGACGGAAGGAAGAGCCAGGGCGATGGATAGAATACAGGGCGATGGATAAAAAGGCCGGAGCGACGGATAGAATTCATAGCGATGGATAAAAGGGCCAAAGCGATGGAAAGAATCAGAGCGACGGATAAAAGAGCCAAAGCGACGGAAAGAATACAGAGTGACGGATAAAAGAGCCA
>NZ_JARVRU010000103.1:0-8361 GCF_030209535.1 Lysinibacillus sp. fls2-241-R2A-57 | reverse complement strand
GAACCTCTGAGATGTTTTTGAAAAAAGTGTTCAACTTGATATTGCAATTTAGGATTAAAAAATTATGATATTAAATGGAAATTTGGAATTTGGGGTCCAAGTGATCCAACAGATAAAACAAGAAGGAAAATTTCACCTGAATAAGAGTTTTGTATAAATAGATACGCTATTTCTTGATTACTGGACAAAGTTATTTTTGACACGAGAAACCAAAACCGCTAGAAGTTTTGAAATTAGACAACTTTAGTGAGGTATATAGTGTTTTTGAAATCGAAATACGAAAATCTAATCGCATAATAAGAATTTAGTTGTGAAAGAAGTGATTGTCATAATAAAGAAAAGAAATTTTGATGAAATAATTGATAGCTTAGAACTTCGAAATAGAATTCCTAAAATTAGTGAGTATATGAGGGAAGATTGTTTATTCTTATATGAGAAACTTGCCGATAATAAAATCGAAGCAGATCACGTTTTTTTATCTTATGAAAAAGCAAGAAAATATAATAAAGAGTATCACGAAGATTTTAATGAATTTAAAGAAAGTCATTGGATATTCGCCGAAACTGGTAGAGGTGATTTTTGGATAATTGATCTAGATGATATTAAGTCACCACCAGCAATATTTTTTTATGATCATGATCTTGAGGATTTTAGTCCTGAAAACATGTTGAATATGTCAATAAATATATTAGAGTGGTTTGAGTTAGCAGATTTAATTTCTCAGCTTCATAACAAAAATTATTATGACGAACATTTTAGATTAAAGGAGCATTGGAAACAAAAAGCCATTGAAGAAATTGAAAAGATTAAAAAAGGACTTTCAAAAACATCCCCTTTTCAATTATTTTGAAAAATACATAGGAAGATTAGATCTTTCGAAAGTTTTTGACAGTACCTAAGGAATATATGGAAGACTAAAATGATGAAAAGTTCGAATTTTCCGCAAATATATTTAGGAATGAATAGACTTTTATACTGATGAAAAAAATGCAGAGTCTTTTCAAATTGATATTGAAGAATTAAGAAATTATCTGGTTAATTGGAGGAAAAGATTCAATAGATGGTTTAATGATGAATGGCTGAACGAATTGGATGAATTGAAAAAATTGGAGTTGAAAATTTGTGAAACACAGTATGGTAGTTATTTCGCATTACTTACTCCAGATGAGGCTAGGAGTAAAACTAAAAAATTCTTAAATTTCGATAGAATTAACGAACCATTTAATTGGATCATTATTTAGTAGGACAATTAGTTACAGATATTTATGATGATTTAAGAAAACTAAACATCAAATGGTGTATCCTTTTTTGGGGAAAATTGATGTTTCACGTTTAAATGTCCGTGAACCTAGGTTAGGAATTTTTATTATTGATTGATTAACGGACTTATATATTTCAAAAAGGGGGCTGAATATCAGTGAAACAGTATGTAGAACCCGAGGATAGCCTAATATACTACAAATGTAATAATATTGATTTTGCAAAAGGTAACGGTCAATTATTTACAGAATTTGAGAATGGGGTTGCAACTAGGCAAATTAACATAATCAATAACGATATGTATATTTCTTCATCGTTGAACAATTGGAACGAAAATATTGGATTTTTACTGTACGATGGCCATATTGATAGTTTAGATTTAAGCGATAGTGAACCTATTACTAGAGTAGAATTTGAAAGTAAGTGGAAGGAGGCACTTTTAGTTGATGTTAATAAATCTCAAATAAGCTATCTAAAAGGCGATGCTTCTCTTCCTTTAGAAGGAAATACACTAATCATTCATGTTGTTAACCTATTAGGATTATGGGGAAAAGGTTTTGTTCTTTCACTATCAAAGCAATTCCCTTCTGCAAAGGAAGAATATTTAAAATGGTCTAAGGACAATGAAACATTTAGGTTAGGAGAGGTCCAATTTGTATGTGTGGGGCAACAGAAACCTATTTTTATTGCAATGCTTGCACAAAAGGGTGTAAGGAAGAATTACAAAGATAGTACAAAGTATATTGATTATGATGCACTTCGTTTATGTTTAAAAAAAGTTGCAAGATTTTCATTGATAAATAGATTATCTATACAAATGCCTAAAATTGGTTCAGGATTAGCAGGTGGGGACTGGAGAGAGATTGAAAAAATAATAAATGAGGAATTGATTTATTACAAAATAAAATGTAGTGTTTTTGAATTCTAAAAACTAAAGTAGGGTAACGTAAGGACAACCCCGGGAAATATGCTGATTACATAATATTAAAATTCGAAAAATGAGCCATGAAAATGGGATGAAAAAATGTCAGTGAGAGGATGCCCATGATGAGAAAATATACTTATAATGACAGTGTAATTAAAATAGATCCAAGGTATTTAGAAGAAGGAGTCCGTGTTGCAGAAGAAGAGCAGTTTGAATCGATTCGTATTAAGGGAGAGACGCTATAAACAATCTCCTAGAAAAGAGATAAGCAAAAAAGATTTTAACATGTTCCAAATACTTGCTTGATATAGATGAAGTAAGTATCAAAAAAATATCAAAACAATACGAGGAGAACTTTATGGAAAAGAAGGTTGAAGATTATATTTATGAATTAGAAAAATTAATAGAACTAGCTGATCAGGAAAAGGATAAATATTTATTCATAGACCCAGCATATGAACTAATCGATGAGATTGAAGAGTTAGGTAATGCATTTAATTTTGTAGAGCCAATATTCTTATTAGTTGAAAGAAGCCCTAATATTGATTTTGGTGGTCCAGGGCCATTTGGTAGTTTTTTAGAAAAGTTTTATCATAATGGTTATGAGGAAATATTAGTAAAATCATTACAACGTAAACCTAAAGAATATACGATTTATTTACTAGAACGTCTTTGTAATGATGAAAGTAATCCAAAAAGAAAAGAATATTGTAGCTTATTAGATTCATTAAAATAGAAAAGTTATAGTAGCTTCAAAAATTTGGTCATAAACCTTTAGCAAATAAAATTGCAAACCCAAGAAATTCTCTTGTAAGAAAGAAATAAAATGTCCGTACATAAAGGAGCGATTTTGTTAACTGAAGAACAGATTTTTTTGAATATTTATGAAAGAAAATGTTATGACCGCCTTTATAAATACTACAAATACAGTTTAGATGGCAAAGAATCAATTCAAAACGAAGACATAGAGATGCATTTTATTAATGGATTTTCTCTATACGGTCAAGATGAAATGTTAGACTTGAGTAAGCTAAGTTCTTTGTGCGGAGTAAAGGCAATTGCATTAAATAGACATCTTTATACTTCTGTCAATACTCTTTCAAAGTTTCGAGAGCTTGAATATTTCCAAGTATTAAATTTATGTTTTACATCCTACGATGATGCTAGTGCACTAAATTTCAAGCAACACACTATAGATTGGAAAATAAAAGTCAAATAACTTTGAGGTTAGTAAAATGGAATTTGAAATCATAATCAACCCAAATTTTAGGATTGGAATACGTGATCCAGAGGATACAACGATATCTGAAGCACTAGATAATAGGTATGTTAATACTCAATATTTTACAATGAAATGGCATAATATATCATTAAGTATTAATTATGGAACGCAAATAGCTGAAGGCATAAGTGATGTTATTAACATGCTTGAGGCAATAAAAAAAAGAGAGGAGCGGTTTGTAGTCACTTTCCCAAGTCAAGCATTTTTCGAAACATGGATATGTAAAATTGAAAAATGTGATATTAACATTAATTGGGATAGTCGTGATGACTATCGGAGTATTACGATGAAAACTGATTTATTTATAAAAGAGTGGCTCAAGCTATTGCATCAACTACGACAGGTCTTGATGGAAACGGGATATAATGGTGCAAATTTAGTGGATTTTTATTTGCTAGAAAATATTGAAAGATTTCATTAATAAAATTCAGAATTATCTTGTAAATTGCACAGCTATGACTCTTTGGATAATCGTATGGTGAAGAGATATGCTGGAAAAACTACTTGCTTTGTTTGGAATGGTTCATACGGTTTTACATGAGTTCGAAAGGCCTATCACTTCTAAGTTTATGGGGGAATGACTAGCCCTATAAAAAAACTGTACATCATTGGAGGTATTAGAAACACTATGCCATTATGGAATGATTTTATATCTGCCAAAATTCCCAATGCAGGTAGCGGTAAATGGTTTCAAATAATAAACAGTTCAAAACAGTATTGTGTTGAAATAAAAAATGAAGAATTAGTGATTTCCAAATATCATGAAAAGCACAGTATACAATATGAATATCTTGATTTGAAAATTATTGGCTCAGATTATGGAGAATGGGTAGGAGAATTAAAAGTAATATATGCTGACTCGACTGAAATATTATTAAAAAAATGCAATGTAAAATCAATATTTGAATATAAAGGGGAGCTATATTTTTTAGAAGGTTTAGAACATATGTATCTAAATGAAGGTGGTTTATATAAATTAGTTTACGATGGTACTAGTATTTCTTTTAGAGAGTGTCTGGATTTAAAAGAGTGTCCCATTGATTTTTATATATACAATAAAAACTTATATGTAATATCTAGTGAAAATTTATTTACAATAACTAATGAAGATGAAACATATAAAAAAAATATTTTATTCAATAATTTTCCATTTAGTGATTTTGTACCGAACTCACTAGTTGTGTATAAAGGAGATTTTATTATAGGGATGAGAGGAGGATTAGGGCGAATAGAATATTTAAATACTAATAATGTACAGTATATGCGATTGAAAAAATGAAGAGGCAACACAGACAAAAATACATATTGTATGGGTAAGTGCATGAACCGTTTGGATTATCGAGAGGTCTTATCCAAATATTTATTGGGAATAAAAGTAAGGGTCAGAAAATCAACTCATTACATAAAAACGATTGCTATATGAAAGGGAATAGATATTACCCAGAAGCATTGCTGGAGTTTCATCAAATAGGAAAGAATCCGAGTGTAAAAAATGTAGAAAATAAGGATGGTGCCGAAAAAATGTCGGTTGAAATTATTTTTAAAAATGTTGAAAATAAATCCATTAAACCTCGACTTGGTGGATATAGCTTCTTGCCTGAAAATATTGATTGGCCATTAAATCCAAATGGAGATAAATTAACACTTGTATTATGTCTACCAACGGATTTTCTCAATAAAACTCTAAATTTAAACTTACCTCAAGATCATGTACTATCCGTTTTTACAACATATAAAAAAGATGTTTACTTTTTAGATTTAATTACTTTTCATGGGGATAAAGAAGAATTAAAGAACATTAAAAAAGGATTTACAAAAGTTTTATTACACGAAGCCAGTGATATTCGAAATGAATCAGATTTCTTAATACCAGCACAAGAGTTCATTTTTGGAGAGGAATTGGATTTAGATTTAGAAGAATTAGATGAAGAAGATTTGGATGATATAGAGATTTATTGTGGTTCGTTAATTGGTAACAAACCATCTCTTTTACAAATAGAAAACATAGGTTTAGATGATTATCAATTTTGCCTACAAATTTATGGCGGTGATTTCCCAGAAGGATTTCAAGATATATTTAGCCTTAGTGACTCGGTCGGATATTTGTTTATAAATAAAAATTATGATAATGATGCAGGTGTTTTTTTTACACAATGTACATAGATATTTGAAAGAAGGCAAGTTCAATGCAATTTTCATTTATTAAAGATAATCCTCGTTTTCAGTTTGTCCCAATAAAAAGTGGTGAAGTTGAACAAGTGGAAGATGAACTAGGCATTGTTTTTCCAAAAGAATTAATGTTTTTTTAACGGAGATTGGTTATGGGTCTTTTATTGGCGAATATGAACTAGACGAAAATTGTGTGTTACGTCCAACATACATCAGAGATTTTCGATTAAAACAAGGCTTTTTTGATGCTTACCCTAACTATGACGAAGAAAATAAATTAGTTTTCTTTATTGGATGGGAATCAGTTCCGTTTTCAATTGAATTAACAGATGGAGAACAAAATGCTGTCTATGATAACGAAAAGAAGATTGCAAACTCTCTTGAAGAATTTTTATCGAAAATCATTGAAGATCCTGAATACTTTCAACAGGATTAGACATATATGGATATTCAAGTTTTAAAGAGCGAGGATATGTGATTATCCCAAGAATGGGAGAAGAAATGTAACAATTCAAAAAGCAATGAACAAGTCAATTAAATAGAACTAACAAAAAAATAAAAGGGGAGGCTGCAGTGGAAAATAATTTTATACTTAATTTAGAGATGCCAGGAATGGTGATTTTTGACCCTTTAACAGTAACAGACTATTTAAGGGAAAAGGGAATATTAACAAATGACTTACTTGCTTACTTTGTTAGTAATGAAGAGATTGGAAAGGAAGTTATAACCAAAGGTATTATTATTCCTATATACCCTATACCAGAGTGGGATTATAGCATTATGATAAATCAAAATAAAAAAATTGATTATTATACAAAAATTGACTGTATACAGTTCGAAACAGATCAATTTCCTTTAACAGTAACGAGTGAGCTTGTGATCATTTCTGATATATCAGCAATAACCATTGATTGGGAGGCAGATTTTTTTCTAAACTATGAAAAAAACCTTGATAGTAAATCAGATATAAGCCACTATACGAAAATGCCAATCGGGAACTATGGAGTAAGTATTATAGGATATAGTAAAGATAAAACGGACATGGATTCTGAATGTGGATATGTATTTTATTTCCTTAGAGTGAACAATTTGCCAGCTTTTGATTTTTCCAAGAGCATAGATGAATATGATTTTGTCATTGAGCCATTGAATAAGTTTATGCAATAGCAAGAAACTCAAAACGCTAGAAGCCTTGATATTAAAGCGTTTTGGTTCACTTTTGGAAATGGATATTTAGAAGGGTAAACGAATTAACGTGTGTACAAGTCACTTATGGGAAGGGAAATATTAAATGTCCAGGATGAAATATGCTGAAGATATGTTAGGGATCATGGAGAAATTAGAAACTACATCATCGACAAATGCAGCATCTTTACTAACGAAAATAGAAGAAGAGTCACGACAGGATATATATATTGATAAAGTGGCTTTTTTTTCGAATCCAATTATTACTGAAAGATTAATAAAAATTGGGCAGAAGTATCAAGCTGATGACAAAATATTAGAAGTGATTATAAGAACAGTCACAACTATTTCTGAGAAATTTGACGTTAAAACGCAAGACTTATATGATTTCTTGATTAGCCATATTGAATCTAAAAATAAAGCAATTAAATTTGTTATAGCTTCATGCGTTCCTTTTTTACCGCAATTTAATGATTACAATGAAAAGTGGAAGTATATACTATCAATTCCGAAAATTCTACCAAAAAATAAATCTATACACATATTTCGAACGATTATTGAGCAGAGAATAGATGAAATTCCAAATGATCTAAGAAAAAATATAATTAAGATAATGGAAAATTATATTTTTCGAAAAGAAAATGAAACGCTAGATGATGATACCTTTGACCAGTTTATGGATATTTTGGATAAGTTGAGATGGGACAAGTATAATGAAGAAATGTTAGGGCTTATTGGAGAATTAGAAACTACATCATTAACAAATGCATTATCTTTAATAAAGAAAATAGAAAGAGAGACAAGACAGGAGATTGGTATCGTTAGTGAGGCCTTTTTCTCGAATCCAACTATAACTGAAAGATTAATAAGAATTGGACAGAAATATAATGGTAATGACCAAATTTCGGAAGAGATTATAAGAACAGTCACAACTATTTCTAATAGATTCGGTGTTAAAACGCAAAACGTATATGATTTCTTGATTAGTCATATCGAATCTAAAAATAATAAAATTAAATTTGTAATAGCTTCGTGTGTGCCTTTCTTACCGCAATTCGATCATTACGATAAAAAATGGGAGTATATACTATCGATTCCAAAGATTCCACCTAAAAAAGAATCTATAGCCGTATTCTGACGGGTTATCAAGAGCAGAATAGATGAAATTCCAAGTAATCTAAAAGAAAATATGATTACAATAATGGAAAATTTCATTACTACCAAGAATCTGCATAGTGTTGTCCATGAATTCTATGAAGAGGTTATTGAACAGTTAAGAAGTACTGATAATTCAAGATAAGTAAATAACACTATTATTCTCTCTTGATAATAAAAGGTTCAGGTATGTTGATTAGGGAAAAATAGAATTATTATTGGAGATAATAGGGTTTTTCGTTGCTATTTGGCTTATCACAGTTGTGGATGACATTTTTAAAAATTATATGCCATGTTAATTAGTTGATTGGAGTGGAGACTGGACGACAACTAGGGGATTAGCGTCACAGATGAGACCCTGGAGCGAGCAACGCGAGTGAAGCGG
>NZ_JARVRU010000132.1:0-8361 GCF_030209535.1 Lysinibacillus sp. fls2-241-R2A-57 | reverse complement strand
CGCGAAAGAGAAGTGAATACCCGCGCGCAAAGGTGAAATACCCGCGGAAGAGAAGAATATCCGCGCGCAACGGGAGAATACCCGCGAAAGAGAAGTGAATACCCGCGCGCAACGGTAAAATACCCGCGGAAGAGAAGCGAATATCCGCGCGCAACAGGGAAATACCCGCGGAAGAGAAGAATGTCCGCGCGCAACAGGGAAATACCCGCGGAAGAGAATCATACCCGCGCGTAACGGGAGAATATCCGCGAAAGAGAAGTGAATACCCGCGCGCAAAGGTGAAATACCCGCGGAAGAGAAGAATATCCGCGCGCAACGGGAGAATACCCGCGAAAGAGAAGTGAATACCCGCGCGCAACGGTGAAATACCCGCGGAAGAGAAGTGAATACCCGCGCGCAACAGGGAAATACCCGCGGAAGAGAAGAATACCCGCGCGCAACGGTAAAATACCCGCGAAAGAGAAGTGAATACCTGCGCGCAACGGTAAAATACTCGCGAAAGAGAAGAATACCCGCATGCAACGTGAAAATACCCGCGAAAGAGAAGTGAATACCCGCGCGCAACGGTAAAATACCCGCGGAAGAGAAGCGAATATCCGCGCGCAACAGGGAAATACCCGCGGAAGAGAAGAATACCCGCGCGCAACGTGAAAATACCCGCGAAAGAGAAGTGAATACCCGCGCGCAAAGGTGAAATACCCGCGAACATCATAATACCCACGGGGAAAAAGCAATACCTACGAAAAATGTTATAATGGTCAATAGTGAGGTGTTACTAATGCGTATCATTACGAAAATTGCACGTCAAAAAAACAATCCAGAACGTTATAATATATATTTGAACGAAGAATACGCTTTTCCTGTAGATGAGGCAATTCTCATTCAATTTGGATTAACAAAGGGTAAAGTGCTTGAGGAATTTGATATTCAGGAAATTGCCTATGAGGATGAGATTCGAAAAGCTTTTAATAAAGGGTTAAATTTTTTATCTTATCAAATGCGTAGTGAACATGAGGTCAAGAAAAAGCTTCTTTCGTTAGAATTTGGGGAGGCAGTTATTTTAGAGGCTATACAAAAGCTGAAATCATATGGCTTTTTAAATGATGAAACTTACTCTAAGGCATTACTTGATACAAAAAAGGCTACGATGAAAAAGGGGCCTAAAGCGATAAGACAGGACCTTATGAAAAAAGGGATTGATAAAAGCTTACAGGATGAGGTACTTGCTACATATAGTCATGGGGAACAGGTAAAGCTTGCGACACAATTGGCTGAGAAGGTAATTCGATCAGAAAAAAAGAAAACGCCAACACAAATAAAAGCTAAAATTCAAGATTTTTTAATGCGAAAAGGTTATTCTTTTAGTGTTGTAGATGAGGTGCTTAGTCAAATAGAGATTGAGCAAGAGGAAGATGAATGGCAACAGCTACTTGATGTACAAGGCGAAAAAGTTTGGAAAAAGTACTCAGCGAAGTATACTGGTTATGAACTGAAAATGAAAATAAAGCAGGCGCTCTATCAAAAGGGTTTTCCTATAGAAGTTATAGATCGTTTTATAGAAGAGAAGGAGAATGAAGAATGAACGAAAAAAATTATGCTGCCATGTCAGAGCATGAATTACGTGAAGAAATAGCTAGGATTAAGGAAAAGGCACGTAAGGCAGAGCAGCTAGGAATCATTAATGAGTTTGCTGTGTATGAGCGTAAGGCTTTAATGGCGGCTGCCTATTTAGTGGATTTAGATACAATAATTCCTGGAGAGATGTATCGTATAGACGGCTCTGAAAATGAATTTTTTCAAGTGGATTATTTAAAAGGGCGCTTTGCGTGGGGACATCGTTTAGGGGGCGAAAAATACCAAGAGGCTTTACCTGTTTCGATGCTATCTCCTGTAAAGGTGGGCAAATAAATGGATGAGAAAATTGAAAAGTTAACTGCTGAGTTACTTGCAAAAAATCCGGAAATGTCAGTAGGGCGTGCACGAGTATGGATTGAGCTTTTATGGAGTGATTTTGAATCAACTTCTGCAAAAGCTGGTTACGCTTATCGAGGTGCTGAATATACTGAAAATTTGGTGCGTCAATTAATTTCCAGCTATGGTGATAAACTGCATGCATTTGCGGGACGTAACCCCAAATACGCACATCTACTTGATGCTAGCGATGATATGGTGCAATAACAAAACCCTGACCAAATGTTGGTCAGGGTTTGCTGCTGTTTTAATTACTTGCGCCAATCTGTAATTTTTTCTGGAGTTTATCTTCTGTAAAAATCCAGCCTGTGTATGAAGTGATGATCTCGTTGTCATCGTTTAAATGAGCGACAGCAACGAAAGGATAGCGATTATCACTACGGTAGCGCAGATCGATTAATCTCACTTCTGTTAAACCGTTTTCAAGCTCTGAAATTTCCCACCGATACAATGGCGAAAACGACACGAATGCAGCGAGATTGCGATCTTTCATTGCTGTTTCTATAAGAGGTGTTTTCGGTAACGGTTCGATTTCGAATTTATCGTAAATATTAACAGTTCGTCCGTAAGCACGACCAACATAATAATGCGTTTTTGATTTTGCTGCAATTCGCCAGTGGAAGAACCGCATTGTAGGGGCTACAATTACATATTCTTCATCCTGAATGGTATTATGCACAGCTTTCTTAACAGCCTTTTGAACAGCAAATCGTAAAATATAGTATACGATGATAATGATATACATGCTGCTAAATGTCCAAATTGGATTTGCACCAAATACCCAAAGTAAAATGCCGAGGCAATGTAGTGTGAAAATAATAGGATCAAATGTATTAATTACACCGAGCGCAACCCATTTTCTAGAGAATGGCCGAATTGCTTGTGTTCCATAAGCATTGAAGATATCAACAAAGACGTGAAGTACTACAGCTAAAAATGTCCAAAGCCATAAATGAAACACATTTGCATCTTGAAAAATAAATGATAAAACTGCTGTAATTAAGATGGGCCAAATCGCTACTGCTGGTAGTGAATGTGTAATTCCACGATGATGTCGAATATAAACTGCGTTATTGCGTAGTTTTAATACTGTATCGACATCAGGGGCCTGTGAGCCAATAATCGTACCTGCTATTACTGCTGTAAATGTTATTGAATGGTTTGCTACTACCGGATCGGCTAATGCAAGACCACCAAGGGCTATACCCATAACGAAATGTGTACCTGAATCCAAAAATATCCACTCCTAGTATGCATAAAATTAGAGTACAATTTGCATACATGTATATTTCAATAATTCGTAATACTTGATAGTTACTTAATCAACATTTGCGCTGAACTATGTTCTTTAAATATAACGTTTTTGGTCGTTTTCGCACAAATGATCTTTTCTTAATTGTATACCCTTTTTACCATAATTTAAATCGTAAATACACTGGAGGTCACTGTGAATTATCCATATGTAACAGAATTTCGACAATCTTTAGTCGATTGGTTTAATGTTGAGAAACGAGATTTACCTTGGAGGCATACTACGGACCCGTATCAAATCTGGGTATCGGAAGTAATGCTACAGCAAACGCGTGTCGACACAGTTATTCCTTATTACAATCGCTTTATGGAAAGTTTTCCAACATTAGAATTACTTGCTGAAGCACCACAAGAATATTTATTGAAGCATTGGGAAGGCCTAGGATATTATTCCCGTGCACGTAACTTACAAGCGGGTGTTCGCGAAGTATTAGAGAATTACGGTGGGGTAGTACCTGATAATCGCCATGAGATTTCAAAATTAAAAGGTGTAGGCCCCTATACTGCTGGAGCTATTTTAAGTATTGCCTACAACAAGCCCGAACATGCAGTTGATGGCAATGTTATGCGTGTTTTAAGTCGTGTTCTTACTATTCATGATGATATAGCAGTTCCGAAGACTAAAAAGATTTTTGAAGCGGCTGTTGAAGAACTTATAGATCCTGAAAATGCATCGTCCTTTAACCAAGGTTTAATGGAGCTTGGTGCGCTTATTTGTACACCGACTTCCCCAAAATGCTTATTATGTCCAGTTCGGGAATACTGTAATGCATTTAATGAAGGTGAGCCAGAAAAACTGCCTGTCAAATCTAAAAAAGTAAAGATGAAGCATATCTCATATGATGTTCTTGTATGTGAAGATGACAAAGGTCGGATTTTATTGGAGCAGCGTCCAGCAGAGGGTTTATTAGCTAATCTATGGCAGTTTCCAATGCTTGAGCATGGTAAAGATTCAATAGATACTTTTATTAATGACTATGCTATAAAAGTTCAATCGCAACAAGATTTGCTAACATTTAAACATGTTTTTTCACATTTAACATGGCATCTAAATAGCTATTTTATGAAATGTAATTCAACAGTAAAGGGCGAATGGCTGACTCGCGAACAGATAGAATTATTGCCCATGCCTGTTCCAATGCTAAAAATTTGGCAAGAAATAAAGAATTAATCGACAAAATATTAAAAATTAAATTTATGAGCATAAAAGCATTCACCTCGGTACACAATAATTAGCGTGGAGGTGAATGAACAATGAAAAAGCAAAACAACTCAAATTTCCAGCCGAATAAAAACATGCAACGTCAAAGTCAAGAATTTGGTTATGAAACAGACGTTAATGAAGTGCAAAAGCAAAATGCTAAAGCAGAGCAAAAGAAAGCTCAAGCTTCAGGTAATAACTTCAATAAAACTAACCAAGATCTTGGTGAATAACACTTTGTAATTGCATAATTGCATTTACCTCTTAGGGGCTGTCTAAATCGAAAAGATTAAAAAAGGCAGCTCCTTTTTAATTTTGGACGAAAACTGCTCGGGTGTGAGAAGAAACCGCTCAGGTAGACGAGAAAACTGCTCAGGTGTGAGAAGAGCTCAGGTAGACGAGAAAACTGCTCGGGTATGAGAAGAAACCGCTCGGGTGTAAGAGGAAACCGCTCAGGTAGACGAGAGAACCGCTCGGGTGTAAGAGGAAACCGCTCAGGTAGACAAGAAAACTGCTCGGGTTCGAGAAGAAACCGCTCAGGCTCCATAAAAAACCACTCAGATCAGAAGAACCGCCAGCTCAGTAATAAGAAATAAAAATTAAAAAATTCCAATTGAGTTATTGTTGTGATTAAAATTTGCTTCAAATTCACAAAATTTTGTACAAATTCAAAAGAGCGCAGGGAAATTTGTGGTTTTCTAACTACACCTTTCGCGTACACATTGCTATAATATACTAGAGACTGCTAGATTTAGGTAGCATAGACGAAAAGGTGGGCTTCAAAAATGGCAATACCGGTAGAAGGAGAAACGATACAAATACATAGTTATAAGCACAATGGCCGTATCCACCGTGTTTGGCAAGAAACAATGGTTTTAAAAGGAACGAAAAATATCATTATCGGTGCGAATGAACGAACACTTGTGACAGAATCCGATGGTCGAACGTGGCTAACGAGAGAGCCTTCTATTTGTTATTTCCATGCGGAGCATTGGTTTAACATCATTTGCATGTTACGTGAGGACGGTGTGTATTATTATTGTAATCTAAGCTCACCATTTGTTTTCGATAATAATGCCATTAAATATATTGACTATGATTTAGATATTAAAGTTTTCCCTGACATGTCTTATTCACTCTTAGATGAGGATGAATATGAACTACATCGGAAGGAAATGTCTTATCCAGATGTCATAGATAAAATTTTAAAGCGCAATGTCGATAAATTAATTAGCTGGATTCAACAGAAAAGAGGACCCTTTGCACCTGATTTCATCGATGCCTGGACAAATCGTTATAAGTTTCAGCTCGATATGCAAGCAGATGATTGTTAGCAACACTTCACCTATTAGTTTTTTCTAATGGGTGTTTTTTTATCGCCCAGCCTTGGCTTCAATCAACCATATATTTTAACAAATGTCATCTTCAACTTTTGGTGATGAACCATAATCTAATTGCAAAATAGTGAGCAATAAAGCCGTATTAACTGTACTTCAATCGAAATATTGCTATAATACGTTTGGGCATTCAGTTTTTGGATGTCTGTTTCTTTTTATATGGCGAAAGTAATAGAGCTAACAAAAAAGTCCTCCATGTAGCTGAAATGAACGTAGTGAACTGCTTACTATTTTCTACATAAAGGGTGAGGCTTTTAAGAAGGATGTGATATAAATTGGATAGTATAAAGCGTTATATGAGGTTTGTAAAACCATATACGTGGGAAATTATTATAACGATTTTAATTGGAATAGTGAAATTTGCGATTCCGTTATTTATCCCATTACTAATCAAAATTGTGTTAGATGATATTATCGCTGCAGATCATTTAACAGATGCAGAAAAAACAAAAGAGCTGTTTTACTGGTTAGGTGGTACCATCATTGTATTCTTTATTATTCGACCACCGATTGAGTATTACCGTCAATATTTTGCTCAACATGTTAGCAACAAAGTGCTTTTTGATATTCGACAACAAATATATGCACATTTACAGCGACTAAGTTTAAGATATTATGCAAATACAAGAGCTGGCGATGTTATTTCAAGAGTGATTAACGATGTGGAACAGACAAAAAACTTTATCATGACAGGTTTGATGAACGTTTGGCTCGACCTTGCGACAATCGTTATTGCGATTGGTATTATGTTTGCCATGGATGTTAAGCTTACGCTAGTAGCATTAGTTGCGTTCCCATTCTATGCATTTAGCGTGAAGTACTTCTTTGGTAAACTTCGATCTTTAACACGTAAACGATCACAAGCACTTGCAGGTGTGCAAAGTTATTTACATGAACGTGTAGCTGGAATGAGCATTATTAAAAGCTTCACGTTAGAAAAGCATGAACAAAAATTATTTGATGAAGCGAATGGTGAATTTTTAGAGAAAGCACTGGATCAGACAAAATGGAATGCTAAATCCTTTGCAGTGGTGAATACAATCACGGATGTAGCACCTCTGTTAGTAATTGCTTATGCAGGTTATCAGGTTATTAATGGAGATCTTTCCGTCGGGACGATGGTTGCCTTTATTGCCTATATCGAACGACTGTATGGTCCACTTCGTCGCCTCGTAAGTTCATCAACGACATTAACACAGTCTATTGCTTCGATGGATCGAATGTTTGAATTAATTGACGAACCATATGAAGTAATAAATAAGGCTAAAGCGTTAGAGCTACCTCGGGCACATGGTGAGGTCCGCTTTGACAATGTGAACTTTCAATATGAGGTAGATGGCTCACAAATTTTAAACAATATCAATTTCACTATTAAACCTGGAGAGACAGTTGCATTTGTTGGAATGAGCGGTGGTGGTAAATCAACCATTATTAGTTTGATTCCACGCTTTTATGATACAACGAGTGGGACAGTGAGTATTGATGGATATGATGTTCGTGATGTAACATTACATTCTTTACGCTCACAAATTGGCATAGTCCTACAGGATAATATTTTGTTTAGCGATTCCGTAAAAGAAAATATTTTAATGGGTAAGCCAGATGCTTCCGATGAAGAGGTCATGGCTGCTGCCAAAGCGGCAAATGCACATGATTTTATTATGAGCTTGCCAAATGGCTATGACACAAAGGTCGGGGAACGTGGTGTGAAATTATCAGGTGGCCAAAAGCAGCGAGTAGCAATTGCTCGTGTATTTTTAAAAAATCCACCTATCTTAATACTGGATGAAGCAACATCTGCATTGGATTTAGAAAGTGAGGCACTTATTCAAGAATCACTGGATGTACTTGCGCATGAACGTACAACCATTATAATTGCTCACCGACTTTCAACGATTACACATGCAGATAAAATCTTAGTTATAGATCATGGACAATTAATTGAAAGTGGTACGCACGAGCAATTGATGCAAAAAGAGGGAACATACTATAATTTATTCCAAGTGCAACATTTAGATTGAGATTTCAAGTTAAAATTATTTAAACGAATATGCTTCAATAGTAAATAAACTATAAAAAGTCTTCCATTTAAACGTAAATGGAAGGCTATTTTTTTGTTATTTTTATAAAACACTCTTGTTTAATAAGATATTATTAATACAAAAAATCGAACGATGTAGAAAATTTATGTTTATTGGAGAATAAATATGATTGAAAGAGTAATATTTTTTAGTTAGAATTATCTGAAAATGGAGGAAAAAGTGGTATTTAGTGGGCTCATCACCAAAAAATGTGGATGACATTTATTTAAGACATATACCTTGTATATAAGTTGACCTTCGTTCCGGCAGGGTGACTCCTTGGGGATTAGCAGCTCAGCGGACGCCCCAGGAAGCTTTGCTCTGTGCGAAAGCGAAGCGGCAGCTACAAATGTTTTATCTGTGCGAAAGCGAAGCGACAGCAACAAATGTTTTATCTGTG
>NZ_JARVRU010000191.1:0-8374 GCF_030209535.1 Lysinibacillus sp. fls2-241-R2A-57 | reverse complement strand
GTGTTATTCTTGTTCAAGAGAGATTCCTCATTTCGTAATTGTTTGTGTGGTAACTTACATTTTACATGAGAATCTCTCTTTTTGTATAATTTTCATTGGAAGAAATCGGATAATCAACACGCGTGCTATTTCATATGTCAATTTCACAGAGTGGTCTATCATTAATTCTCCATTATAATTTTTTTTTAAAAAAACGAACCTTTCCATATGGTAAATCGTCCAGTTATTGGTAACACCTAATTTCTAAAATACGAGGAGAACTAATTATGAAAAAACCAATTAAAAAAACTTGGATGATTGCTTCAGCACTTACAATAGGAATGGCTGTGCTAACACCACTTCAAGCAGGAGCTGCATCAGTAGAAACATCAGAAAGCAGCAGTATTACTGTTCAACTAGAACAAAAAATTACAGGTACTATTAAAAAAGTCTACAGCGAGAGCGATGGAATGATCCTTAAGGGAATTGATGGTAAAAATTACTTCATCAGTTTAATTAAATTTTCAG
The DNA here is from genome assembly GCF_030209535.1 of Lysinibacillus sp. fls2-241-R2A-57. Taxonomy (NCBI): domain Bacteria; kingdom Bacillati; phylum Bacillota; class Bacilli; order Caryophanales; family Bacillaceae; genus Lysinibacillus; species Lysinibacillus sp. fls2-241-R2A-57. The sequence continues at coordinate 7,867 of NZ_JARVRU010000191.1, read as the reverse complement.
ATGAGCAATTAGAAAAAATGAACTTAGTAGAAGGACAGGAAATTTCTGTAGAAGGTAGCTTAGCAGAAGATTATTCAGACTTCTACACGTTTGACGTATATAAAAAAGGTTTACCTAAAGAGGTAACACAAGAAGATTTAACAAAATTAGAAAAAATGTTTAATGAAATCAAAAAGCTAAGAAAAGAAGTGTCGGCTGAAATAGAAAAAGAAGCGACTGAAGAAGAGATTGAAAAGAAATATGAAGAAATCGAAAAAATTTACAAAGAAATGGATAAAATCAGAAAGCCATATATAATAGCTAATTGGCAGCCACAGTCATTTGAAGAGTATATGAAAGATTTTGGATTTAATGAGGCAAATATAGTTATTAAAGAAAACGATAACACTCAACTTAAAGCTATCTACGAAGAATGGATAAAGCTTGAGAAAAGTGACGAGGAAGAAAAGGCTAATGATAAATATAAAGAGTTTTATAAAATCCTTGGACCATATTTAGACGAGCTAAATACACCAGAAACATTTGAAGAATTTATGGATAGCTATAGGGAATTCACGGAATTAATAGATATCCCCGCTGAAACTTTAGCCAAACTAAAAACTCTTCATGGGGATTTACAAAAAGCATTAAAAGATGAAAATAATGAGTTGTATGATAAACTACACGAAGAATTCTATGGACTCTTAAATCAGTTCGAAAAGCCTCAAACATTTGAAGAATACATGGCTGACTTTGAATTCGAAGTGAGTGAAGCAGATAGCAAGCAATTAAAACAGCTTTATGAAGAAATCTTAGCTCTCGATGAAAAAGAAGAACAAGAAAAAAGTAAAGAAAAATGGGAAGCACTTTACAATATATTAAACCCATATTTTATAGCAAATAAAGAAATCCTTATCTCTGCTTCTAAAGTGACAATAAACGGCCAAGACTATCTTCCGCAACATTAACCAGGGAAAATTCGGGGTTATCCTAAAAGTCATTAAACAATGATTCAGGGATTAACCCCTTTCTTATCTTCGCACAATATATCCTCTCTATGCGCTTTTTCTTCCACAGCATATGATTTAATCGACTTACTATTTAAACGCTCGACAGCTTTACTTTAAACCTCAAACAAAAGTTCCCTCTGTCTCTTTACTTCTTGAGCTAACTCTTGGATACTAGCAATTGATTCTGGTGTTGCTTTTTTGAATTTAAGGATTAATATTTATGCTGATATAATTAATGCTTCACAGACTAATTTATTTTATTTATTTTATTAAGAAAAGTCCGCGAACTTTACATAGCTCATGGACTTTTCTTTATTGCTATAATGATTCATAAGTATTCACTCAGAATTCTTGCTACTAAAGTACATGGCAAAATTGTTAAAATACCACTCTCTTTTTTTACTAGTTGCTTATGTCCTTCATTATATCCCATACAATCTAAAATAATTAGATCGACCCGGTAATCTTTAAGGTATTGAGCGGCTGCTTTAAAGTTGCCATAATCATATGGTGAGGCAACAGTAATAGTTATATCATCCGTAATATCCTTCCATTTTTCCAGCATCGCTTCCCGCTGTTCTTCTAACGGGACGATTAACCCTATCTTCTGATGTTTGACCATTGCAGCAAGAACTTGTGTTACTATTCGATTTGGATAAAAAATAGGCTTACTACTTTTTAAAGTTGGAAAATCATCTGTACATAGTATAACGACGCAATCAACTTCTTGTTCTAACTTTGATAATTCATCTTGTAATAACGGTAATAATTTTCTTCTACTTATTCTTATCGATCTGCCATCACGCAATCGCGAAACATAGATATTCTTTTCTTTTTTCGGAATAACTTTTAGTAATTGCGCTTCGTCTAAGGAATCTAATGCTCCCCTTTCCACAATTTTAATATTTCCTTTAAACATTTCTTTAAATGTTGGTGTAATGTCTGAACGAGGCGATTCTCCGATTGTTAATATACCGACTTTATTCATTTGTAGTCACTCCTAAAGTTTGAAGATATGACATGGAACCGTATAATTTATTCAAATGCTGATCTAATACATCTAAAATCGTTAATGTTTGTTTTAATGTCATATTTACACCTCCACAATCTTTTTCCCTTTTATCAGCTTTACAACTTTCTATAATAGTAGCAGTATTTTCCTACCCTCTTAAAATTTATAAGAATTTTCAGTCTCTTTATTCTAAATAAAAGCTTACCCTTTTTGACGTATTACCATTTTGAAAAAAATATACTTCTAGCGTCTGAAATATCTAACGGTCCTAAAATTTTCTCGACATATTGCAATACTTGTTCTTGATTTCTTAAGGTAATTATAAACGAATCGTATGTTTCAAAGTATAGTAATTTTTCCGTATATGTTCAAATATATCGGAACACTCATCCGATAAACAGGTAAAAAAGAACTACATTAAATACGACAGCTTACAAAAACAGTAGACAAAATCTGTCTACTGACTGAATGCTCTTATCTATGTCTCTTGATGATTATATCGTAATTTTAGCCCTTTTAACCGTCACTTCGCTAATTTTATCTTTCATTTCAGCGAAACTCCCCGAAAAATTAGACAAGGGGCAGCCTCGCATTTGCGAAGCCACCCCTTTAGTATTTAATAGGTAACATTTTTCGTAAATTGTAAAGTCTCAACCCAATCATCTGGGGAATGTTATCTTGAAACAGAATATGTTTCATCACCGCGGTAAAATTCCACTGTGTGCTTTCTAACTTAAGCAACGCAAACCCAACCTTCTTTTGCGTCCTTGCAGCCCCAAAGCATGCGCCAGTGTGAATAAGTATCCTCAAAAACAGAAAGCAGAATGCCAGATTACGGAAACATGCCACCTAAAATAGCACGATACATATTATACTACAATGTATTTAAAAAGTAAAGCTTTCGTTTCAGATTACCAAAGTATAAAATTTGAACATTCAATATGATACCCATGTTGCGCACACCACAAAAGTTCTCACAGTCGTATACTGTTGTACCTTTGCCTAAGCCACCTGTATATCGCATTTCATTCTAAACTCCACTGTTTCTCTTTTCCAACAAATCAGACATTTCGTCTATATCCATCTCAAACATCACCGCATCTTGTGTAATAGAAGCAAAATAATAGGTAACTTTTTCTGCGCCATATTCTTTCTCTAACTTCAACCACTTTTCAGTTGGTAGCAGACAAAAAGCCAAAGTATCTCCCCCGAGTGAATCCATATACCAACGAATTTGATATTTCGGAGCAATAAAGTCCTGAACAGCTTTCAAGGTTGTGTCCCTATCCGTCCTTTCTTCATCATACGGGATCGCTTTCTTTACCTCATCTTTTATCAAAAAAATATCAACGCCCCTTGGCTGATCATTTTCAATAATCTCAAATTCTATAAGATCTTCTTCAAGTAAGAAATTGTTAAAATATTCAACAATAGAATCATCAAAATCTTTCCAATCAACCCAAACCAATACTTCGCTCTCCCAAAAACTTTCTTCTTCCACAGATGGATTTTTCAAAAACAGCTCGATTTCCTCATATAATTGGCTCATACATATCCCCCTAAAATTTTAACTTTCATTGCTCAAAGATTTATAAAATTTTTCCACCTCAACAACATTTTCAGGCAACCCTGACACTTGCCCATCCCCAACCTCAATAATTATCCATCTACCATCAACGGTTTTCCCTATATCGATGGAGAAAAAGTTACTGTTTAGCTGACTAGCTAACGTAATAAATCCGTCCAAACTGGGTGGTTCATTATCATATGTAACCTCTTCCCAGTAATCCAACAATTGTAATAGTTGACGATTGTAAAACATCAATCTATATTCTCTCGACAACGGCATACCACTCTTAGGGTGTTCAGCCACCTTCTCTAATGGAATAAATTCTCGAAAGACAAGCCCACCATTGAGATCCTGCCCTTGTCTCTCAATAAAATTTTTAACAACAAAATCAAGCTGTTTTTTATCAGACGCATCAGGAATAAAACACGCATCTTCCCACTCATGCTTTCTTGATTTCACATAGTCCTTAATTAGGATCGGTTGATGATGAAATTCAGCAACAACCTCGTAGATTGTATTGTAATCTTGATGAACAGCCTCTATGTCAATCCATTTACTTTTAGGTGTATAATCTTTAATAACATGATAGGCGTTCGGAAAATAATGACATGTAACGTAATGCGATGGACTGTTAATGAGTTTCAAGTTTTTCTTTAACAATCCTTGATATAACTTCTCATAATTTTCAGGACTCAACATCCAGCCACGGTATATGACCGTTTCCAGTGTATGTGAAGGCTCAATTTGACGCAGTGCCTGTTGAATTTTATGATCCAATATATCCTCAAGTTGAATTAAATCAACCTTAAACCCAAGCGATTTCGCTGTATTCATTTCTAATTCATAATCAACATCAACAGATCGGTTGTTTAAAGGATCACTACAAAAAAGAATTCTCATGGCTATCCCCTATCCTCCTCGCAAAAAATCGTACCAAGAAAATCGATGTGGAATGTATCATGGGTGACAGTTGAAATTTGCCCATCATAATTAACATCGTATAACAAAATTATCGTATTGTATGGTTTGGATAGTTCATTTCCTACTTTTGAAATAAATTCACCTTTAAATTGTTCTGAATAAGAAAAATCATCATGTAGTAATTGATCAAGTTTAGTAGAAAATGACTCATAATAAAGTGCCTCACGAAAATCCTCATCAAAGGTGAATCCAAAGTCATATTCAAATTGATTGTAAAATTCATCATAAAGCTCTTTCAATTCAACTTCACACGCTCGGTTTTGATTTTGTGGCAGGAAAAGCTGCTCTAGCTTTTTGGAGAATTCTTCATCTGCCTCATCCTCACGCTGGTATACCGTCGTAAGATAGTTATCAAGCTGTTCATTATTTTTAAATCTACCAGCCCAAATCGATACATAACCGCTATTTTCCTCTGAATAGTCGAAAATCACTTTATCACATCCTTTTTTAGAGATACATCAGGTATTTCTAGAATAGATTATAGCTCCTCCTGAACCCATAATCATTAAATGATTACCTGATGGAGAAAAACCACATTTAATCGGGGCATCTAAACGACCTAAATCAATTGCAGTTGCTCCTTCTAAATATTGGTGATTTGCTTTAAAAGCATTTTCGATGATGACAGTTGCTCGAGGCCACCATGGATAAATGACTTCAAGCTGCCACCCATCGTTTGTTACATGAATACCGTCGCCAGCTTCAAAGCCAAATATCATTATTTTTTCCTTAGTACAAGGTATATTAAAAAATAAATTATCTTCACTAATACTGTCATAAGTCATATTAGCATCATAATCTCTATGTAGACGAGTGCCTGTAATTGGCTCAGTAATGCTGTATCCTGAACCGCTAATCAGAACAACTTTTTCTTCTTGATCCCATCCACACGCAAATACGCCAGATGCAGGAATAATTGTTTCATGTTCCCACGGATTAGGTGGTTTCGTAAGTTCCATTGACTGTGCCTTTTTTAGTAAATCAAGTTCAAACGATGTTCTTATTTCTTTAATTGATAATGACATATCTAGACACACCCTTCTTCCCTAATTAAAATTTTTCTACTATATTAGTAGTACATTTCCTGATTTTTAGAAAATAGAACATCCCAATAAATCAACAGTATAATACTGTTTCATATTACCATATTTTGAATTTTAGATAAAAAAATAGAGGCAAGTCCAAAATGAACAAGCCTCTTTCAATAAAAATACTTCTACACATTCAGAACACCGTAATGAAACTTCGCAGTTGTTCTTTTATATTGTTGAAAATGATATTTGGCAAACCATTCTGAACGAAAATGAGCCTTTAATACGACCCGTTTTCTCGCCACTCGTTTCGCTTCACGTACCCACTCATCCGTTAATGTTACATGTTCCCCAGCTACACGTAATGCCTCAAAATTTTTCGCTTCGTCAATAATCTCTTCAAACATCGGATCCATATACACAACATCAAAAGTATTGTCCGATAAAGTCTTTAAATAGCTAACCGCTTCCGTCTTCACCACTTCAATTTGGCGCATACATGCAGTTAACGGCAGCTCAGTCGTATCATAGGATTGCATCCCCTGCTCAACAATAAATGCCACATTAGGATTCGCTTCCAGCCCAACAACCTGGCCCGCTTCACCCACAGTATAAGCCGCCAGCATAGCATCCGCAGCAAGCCCCAGCGTACAATCAAGTACCGAATCCCCTTTTTCAAGCTGTGCCGCTTCTAAAAAAGGCTCCATTTCCCCACGAGCCACACGCTTTAAGCGAAAAGCTGCAGAATTTGGATGGAAGAAAAACGGCTCTTCTGCATCAAAAGCATAATATTCATAACGATTTTTCCCAGCAACTATCACATGCGCATGCAATTCCTGAGAGATTTTCCGAACAGAACGCTTTTTCCTTGGCTCAAACGAAGTATCTAATTGTTCACATGCAAAAGCAGCGAGCGCCAACGATAAATCGTCTGGTCTGCCCGCTGTCGTAACAATGGTTATTACTTCTCGCATGTTTGCTCTAAAACACCTGTTAAATGTGTAACAATCTGCTCCACAGGGAACCCTTCAATTTGCTCGCGCGGAATGAAGTAAGCCAATTCCCCATCCTTTAAAATTGCCATCGATGGTGAACTTGGTGGCACATCCTCAAAAAAGCTACGCATCGCAACAGTCGCCTCAGGATCCTGACCCGCAAAAACAGTCACAAGATGATCAGGCTTAACCGCCTCCACTGCCTCACGAGCAGCCGGACGCGCCAACCCAGCCGCACAACCACAAACCGAGTTAATCACAACCAACGAAGTCCCCTTCGCCCCCGCCATAAATTCATTCACCGCATCAGCAGTCGTCAACTCCGTAAAACCAGCCTCCACTAACTCCTCACGCATCGGCTTCACTACCTGCTTCATATATTCATCGTAAGCGTTCATGCTTTTACCCTCTTTCATATGTATTCGCAAATGTTATTATATCAAGGTTATTCACGAATGTACAAAGACTTGCCTTTTGCCTGATTTCATGCGTTTTCGAGGGAAATGTGACTTTTTCGTGATTTTGGTGACTTTTTTGTGTAACGGTGGGTCGTTTGGTCGATGCTCGTTACACACCTAAAAAATGGGTTTTAATCCATACTAAGAATTTAACAGTTACTAAATTAATAGATTAAAGTTATCACATCGGAGCAGATGATTGTGTTTTGACAAGTATAAATTAATGGGAATAAAAAAAGCCCAGTCTTTATACTCTAGGTACTGTCACTATAGTTAAATAAAGTAAATTGAATTGAAATAAATTAATCATTAATATCGATATTCAATTTCAAAATTTACCAAAAATATGTTATAACGGTAATTAATCGGATGATTTGTAGGAGGTGTCAACGTTTTATGACTGAGGAAAAAATAAAAAAATTACAAATACCATCCACTATTATTTTGGTTTTACTCGGTTTATATATGTTACTTAGTGACAATATATTAGTATTCCCATATTTTTTGATTTTACTTTCTCTTAGTTTATTTTTGATTAGCTTGCGATTATATTTTAAAAAATATAATCTAATTATTCTCTCATTTATTATAATCATTTGTTTTATTCTGATTATAATAGCATTTCAAGATATTTTTAAATAATTGAAAAAGGAGATTATATTAATGAAAGTTGCAAAAAAATTATTATTTTTATTAACTTTAATTGTTTCATTTACGCTCACTAGCGTCGCATTAAAATAATTCAATGCATTTACAAAAACTGAATTTTCTGTAATATGGTCTATGCATAAAAAAATCCTTTATAATGGTTGGGCGGTAGTAAACCATCCA
>NZ_JARVRU010000065.1:0-8388 GCF_030209535.1 Lysinibacillus sp. fls2-241-R2A-57 | reverse complement strand
ATCGTCACTTTTGACTCCAATGGTGGCAGTAAAGTGCCGTCACAAACGGTTGGCTTCAACGACCTAGTGAAAGCACCGACCACTCCCGTGAAAGAAGGCTATCAATTTGTTGGCTGGTATAAGGATGCAGCGCTTAACAATGCATGGGACTTTGCGAAAGATAAAGTAACAGCAGACATAACGTTGTATGCGAAATGGACAAAGGATAATTATATTGTTACTTTTGATTCAAACGGAGGCAGTAAAATCCCTTCACAAACAGTGGCATATAAAGCTTTAGTGAAAGCCCCTGCTAATCCAAAGAAGGAAGGCTATTTGTTTATCGGCTGGTATAAAAATAAAGAATTCACAAAAGCATGGGATTTTGCAAAAGATGTCGTCGCAGAAGACTTAACATTATATGCTCGATGGATGAAGGAGAGTAATGGTTGTGATATTACTTTCAAGGATATTGATCATAACTGGGCACAAGATATGATTAAAGAAGTTGCCAAGCGATGCATTATTATAGGTTATCCAGATGGCACTTTCCGACCAAATGATATGACGCAACGTCAACACGTAGTACTTATGATTGACCGTGCATTACAACCAATACCAATTCGAGAGTCTGTCTCCTTTTCGGATGTCCCTAAAAGCCATCCCTATTATGAACAAATCACACGACTACAACGAGCGGGAATTGTGGATGGTTCAAACGAGGCATTTCGTCCAAACGCTTATATCACACGTGCCCAAATGGCAAAAATGATGGTGCTTGCATTTGGCTTAACGCCAGCAGGCAATAGTACGTTTAAAGATGTCGATCCATCGCATTGGGCAAGTGGATATATTGCCGCTCTAGCAGACCATAACATTGCACTAGGTGATGAAGATGGTAATTTCAGACCGAATGAAAATTTGACGCGTGCACAATTTACGGCGTTTATGTACCGAGCGCTTAATTTATAAGTCTTACCATAAAGGGATGTATCGTAATTTTGATACATCTCTTTTTCTATTTTAGGAGCTGAACTTAATCATGCCAAGGCGAAATTTATAGAATTGATAATCCTAAAAAGACCTAAAAAGAAGAAGATTTTTAGGATTATCAAATTATGTAACAAAACGAACAAATAGTGATTTTGCTTGTTGTAAAATGCTTGTTATAGTTTAAATATCCTTTAAAACAAGAGGCTTTATTCACAGTTGTGCAAAATAAGTGAATCTAATGAGAATAAGATAAAATTGTTGTTTAAGGGAGTGAAATACTCATCGGACATCTGTTTTTTTGTGAACTTTGATTGTCTAGAATAGTTATAAAGTATTAATAATGATGCTTTTTAATGTTTAGTGTCGTGGAAAAGGGGAATAAAGTTATTGATAAGAGCTATAAAAATCTTATTTATATTTGACACAGCTAGAAATTGCTAGTGCAAGACATTGAGGTGTTTTTATGTATAATTTTTTAGATCGTTCCGCTTTACAAAGAATAGAGGTTTTACATCAGATGTATAAAGAACAGAGACTATTTTCAAGTTTAGAGTTATCTCAAGAAATGGCTCTGTCAGAAAGAACAATATTAAAAATAATTGAGGAAATATCAAGGGATTTAAAAATTATTACAGAATCTGCTGATATCCAAAAAGTTGAGAATAAATATTTTCAATTAGACTACAAAGACAATTTCTCTATTAAAACTATAGAAAGATATTATTTGCAAAATTCCTTAACATATAAAGCTTTTGATGAGATTTTTTACAATAATTTTAATGATATTAATATGTTTGCTTTAGAAAATTTCACCAGTGTGGCCTCCATGTATAGACGTATAAAAAAAGTGAAACCTTTGTTAAGTCAATTTCATTTAGAATATACATCTCATGAAAAAGTCATTCTAGAAGGTGAAGAAAAACAAATTCGTTATTTCTATTTCTTGTTCTATTGGAATTCGTGTTGGGGAGAAGTATGGCCATTTACTCTCGTTTCAAGAGAGGAAATACTAGAAATAATGAAGGAAGTAAAAATAGAATTCTCAGAACCAATTTTATACTGGCTTGCTATTTGCCTAACACGTGCAAAATTAGGTTGCTTAATCGAATATCATCCAATGTATGCAAACTTTACGCAGCATCATCATAACTATGAGCAATTATCGGAAAAAATTAAGTATATATTTAAAGAATTTACAATGCTATCAGAAGAAGAAATTGAATTAGAAACAATGTTTTCATTTTCCATAATTAGCTGTATGCGTCATTATCAGAAAAAAGATAATACAGTAAGTTTATTGATGAATTTTGCACAGCACCATAATCAGGAACTATTCATACAAGCCACTTTATATTGGATGGAAGTATTTATGGATCATTTTTCTATTACTTTAGATGTGGAAGAATATGGAGCACTCTTTGTAAATTTACTACATCTTCATTATTTTATTTTAACCTTCTCTAGTCCAGCAAATTTATTTAAAGAAGATCATTATAAAATGCGATTAGAAATGCATGAAGCTACTCAAATAGAAATCATGAATCAGTTTTATGATCGGCTATTGGAAAATAAGAACTTCGAAAAAGTATTTAAACATAGAGAAGTATTGATTGGCCGATATCATAAATTACTAAAACAAACACTAAGCTTTGTTAATAGATATACCATTAAAATAAAAATATTTTCAATAATATACGATGTTCCTTATCTATTCAATCAAATAAAACGTGTTTTTGTTCACGTTGATTTATGTTCTGAAGATGAAGAAGCGGATTTAATTATATCAGATCGCTTATACATGAATATTAAAAAAAATCCAGAAGATATATTTGTTTGGCATTCAATTCCTGAGAGAGGGGACTACGAAAGGTTAGCAAGAAGACTACAGGAAATCTATTTTGATAAGTACCAACAGCCAAATAAGTTATTATTGAAAACTTTACTAAGTGATGTTTAAAAAATGGAGGTTATCTATGTTCTGGAAAAATAAAAATAAACAGATAGATCACGCCTTTATATTACTCGATAGTAATATAAAAATGAATATTCAAAATGGCAGTGAAATAGAGAAACAAATAAAAATGATCCATTTTTCGATAGAAGAGTTACAAGTATTAAAAAACTTGCAGCCATTTATTGTAGAAAAAATAGATGACATTGTTGATTATTTTTACAAGAGTCTAGCATTAGAAGATTCTTTATTGAGATTAATTACTAATAATAGTTCAGTGGATGCTTTGAAGAAAACTTTGAAATTACATATTTTAGATATGTTTTCTGGAATAATTGATGATGAATACTTTATAAAAAGAGCTAGAATAGCACAAATGCATGTGAAAATTGGTTTGCAGACAAAATGGTATTTAAGCGCTTTTCAAAATTTGTTTATTACAGTTATTGAGATTATCGAAAAGAATCTTTCTGAAAAAGAACTTTATTATTCTAGTGTAAAAGCACTCTCAAAATTATTTAACTTAGAGCAACAAATAGTTCTTGAAGAATATGATAAAGAGATAAGTAGAATTAAAGAAAAATCAAATAAACAGGTAGAAACAACTAAAAACCAAGTTGTGAATTCAACTGAAAATTTAGCAGCAATTTCAGAACAAACTAATGCATCATTTCAGGAATTACATATACTTTGCACAGAAATGATAGAGATCGTAAATACCGGAAAAGAGTTATCTACTTTAGCAGAAGAGAGAGCTGAAAATGGAAAATTACAAATAAGTAAACAGAATAGTAATATGAAGAAGGTTCATGAGGCAGTCCAAATAATCTCCATAGATATAGACGAATTGTTAAAGATTACAAAGGAAGTTCAAGGCATTATAGATATCGTCACGAAAATAGCAGATCAAACAAATTTATTATCTTTAAATGCAGCAATTGAAGCAGCAAGGGCTGGCGAAAATGGCAGAGGATTTGCAGTTGTAGCAGAAGAAGTTAAGAAACTATCAGAAGTAACGAAAAAATCAGTCTTGAATGTAGCTCATTTAGTTTTATCCACCGTATCTAATGTGGAAAAGTTATCTACTTCACTTGATATGATTAACAAATCTGTTCATGACGAACATCAAATTATGAAACAAACAAATATATTTTTTGAGCAAATTTTAAATTCTATGAAGGAAACACAAGAACATAATAAACATTTACAAGATGAACTGGAGATTTTTATCGGTGTGGTAAATGAGTTGGGGAAATCATTTGAAGAAGTTACATTGTCAGCTGACGGACTTGCTAGTTTTGCTAATGAATTAAACAATTGATGAGGGGTTTTCTGAATGAGCAAAAAAATGCCAAAAGAATTAACGTATTATTTAAAATTGGGTGATGCAGTTGTAATTGTTGGTGAAGATCAATTAATTATTGATGTAAATGAACAATACGAAACGATCACCGGCTATAAAAGAGAATTTCTAATTGGGTTATCAGTAGAGGATTTAAAATCGAGTGCAACGCCATTTGTTATGTATAAATCGTTGAAAAATACATTAAGAAATGGAAAGCCGTGGTCTGGGACAATGGTTAATGTCAACAAATCATTAGAGATAAGGCACTCATTTATAACAATCACTCCAATTGACATAAAAGGAATTATTTATTATGTAGGAGTAATGCGCATGGCAGAACAACTATTGATAGAGGAAGTGGATCAGAAACAAATAGATCAAAAGGAGTTATTTAAATTGTTAGCTCTATCAAGTGAAATGCGCGATGTAGATATCGCAGAACATCTTCTAAATGTGCAAAAGCTAACAGAGGAATTCTTACTAAGCCTTTTTGAAGAGAGAACATATAATTTATCTGTAGACTATATTAGTAATGTTGTACAATACAGCGTATTACACGACATTGGAAAATCGAGTATACCAGAATCGATACTGTATAAAACCGGTTCACTAACAATCTATGAAAAGAGAATTATGGAGATGCATCCTCTTATTGGTGTAGATGTATTGGATAAACTATCCCATGAAATGAACAATAAACTTTTTCAGGATATAGAAATAGCCCAAAATATTATTAAATTTCATCATGAGAATTGGGATGGAACAGGATATCCAATGGGATTAAAAGGAGAAGAAATTCCTTTTGAAGCAAGAGTTATATCAATAGTAGATGTATACGACGCTTTAGTTAGTAATAGAGCTTATAAAGAAGCTTGGACAAAAGAAGAGGCCCTTGCTTATTTAAATGAACAGAAGGGCATTAAGTTTGACCCTAATTTAGTAGAAGTGTTTGTAGAAAAAGTAATAGGCAAGAATAGTATTTTATTAAAATAAAACAGAGTGTTCAGATAAAAAATATATGTAATAGTAACCGAACTTTAATCTATAAAAAAGAAGTACAAGCTTTTATGGGCAGTTTCACGACATTTCTTAGGTACAAGTTAGAGGAGCAAGGAAAAAAGTTAATGTGGTCAAGTAAAGGAATCTCTATCTTTTCTGAGCATACATTCCGCTGTGAATGTGGATTTGTAGCAGGGAAACAGGGATTGGAATATCGTCATCAACATCAATCATGAAGCAGGATTGTGTTTATTAGCATAGCAAAAAGAACTTTTGGAACAAGAGGGATAGCTCAATCAGTTTTCATTGGCACTAAAAGCAACGATGAGTCAGGAAGCCCCCACCTCAAAAAACGTTAGGTTTTAAGTGGGGGCTAGTTTTTCACATTATTGTTATTAAGGTGGAGAGGAAATGAAGTTTTATAAAAATTTATCTTTGGTTGGAAAGTTCGGAATATTCAATATCGTTATACTGGCTGTACTTGTAATTATAGGGGTTACTGGGATATATGGTGTTAAAGAAATGAATGATAATGCAAAGTATATTTATGACGAAAATGTAACTTCTGTTTATTTATTAAGCAATATTTCCATTAATCAGCAAAAAATAACTAATTTAAAGTTTAAGCTATTTTATAATTCGCAAGATACCGATGAGAAGATTGGATATTACGAAAAAATAGTAGCTTTGGACGAAGAAAATAGTCGTATTTTTAAAGATTTAAAGAACACAGAAATGGGAAGCGAAGAAAAAAAGTTAAGTAAGGATTTAGAACAAGTACTTGAAAGTTATAAAGGTATACTAGAATCCATTTTCCAACAAGCTATCTCTGATGGGGACATAGGAGATGTTGATGAATTACTAAAGCCTCTATTAGAAAAAGAACAGCAGAGAGATAATCTTATGGAACAAATAGAGGGAATAAATATCAAGAGTGCTGAAATGAAAAGCGAAGAAAATGATGTAGCCTATAAAAAAACATTGTATAGAAACATCATTATTATAGCTATTGCTCTAATAATTAGCGTAAGTGTTTTAGTTTATTTAAGCAGATATATCAAAAAGGCAATCTCCAATATTAAAGATGTTGTATCTGGAGTTGAAGAGGGAGATTTATCACGACATGCTGAGGTGATCTATTCTGATGACCTTGGGAAAATTACTGAAGGGTTGAACAATTCAATTTCACATATTCAGGATCTTGTTTCTAGTGTTAGTAGCACATCAACACAAATGAGTACTTTAAGTGAAGATTTAACTGCAACTATTGAAGAGATTACTGCATCAATGAATGAAATTGATACAACTTCAAAGGATGTCGCTATGGGGAGTACTACACTAAGTGCAACAACTGAGCAATTAAATGCCACTGCCATTGAGGTGCTTGAAAGTACAAAAAAATTAAATGAGAAAACAGAATATAGTCTGAATTTCTCGCAAAAAGTAAAAGATAGAGCAATTGAAATTAAAGAAACAGCTGTTCAAGCATATAGTACAGCTCGTAATTTATATGATGAGAAACAAAAGCTAGTTTTAGAAGCGATTCAAGCTGGAAAAATCGTATCTGAAGTAAAAGTAATGTCTGATACAATAGCAGATATTGCTGCTCAAACCAATTTGTTAGCCTTAAATGCAGCTATCGAGGCCGCAAGAGCAGGTGAGCAAGGTAATGGCTTTGCTGTTGTAGCTGATGAAGTTCGGAAATTAGCTGAACAATCATCTGAAACTGTTCAAAAAATACAAATTGTTACTAGTGAAGTAGAAAACGCATTTACGAATGTGTCTACTAATGCTCAAGAGCTATTACACTTTATAGATAATAAAGTAACACCTGATTATGAGCTTTTCCAAAACAGTGGAATTCAATATGAAGAAGATGCTATGTACTTTAATACATTAATAACTGAAGTGACAACGTTTGTTGGAACGATGAAATATTCTATGTTAGAAATACAAAAAGCGATTGAAAATGTAGCTACTGTCGCTATAGAATCGTCTGATCAGTCAAATGGTATAGCAAAGGGTATTTCAGAAGCATTACAAGCCATACAGCATGTAGCAGAGTCATCCGTACAAACTGCAAGTATCGCTGAAAAAATTTCTCAACAATTAAATAATTTCAAGCTATAGGATAGGAAATAGTACCTACGGGTAAAAGACGTTGAATAATGTGAAACTTCAAACCTTTGGGTGTAATGGTCATTGAAACGCAGTTAATCCCAATCTCTCCTAAGTAATGCCATTTTCGCATGGATGAACAAAAATTTTTTCCTTTCATATCATATGTGAGAATGGATTTTACGTTATTGAGGAGGAAAAGGATGCATTGGATAGCCATCATTCTTATTGGGATAGCTGCCAACTTAGATAACTTAGGAATTGGCCTCGCCTATGGTATTAAACGAGTAAAAATACCCGTATTATCCAACATGGTGATTGCGCTTATTTCAATGATTATCACATTTGTAGCGGCCACTACAGGTAGCGTAATTATTGATTTTGTCTCTCCAAAGTTTGCGAATTTGCTAGGAAGCTTTTTACTTTGTGTTATTGGGTTGTGGACTTTATTATCTAGTCGCTTTTCGAAACAAGGGATCTTGGAAAATCCTGAAGTGTTTGATGAGGATAAAAATCATATTATTTCATTTAGAGAAGCAATGACACTTGGCTTTGTTTTATCTGCCAACTGTTTAGCGGGTGGAATAGCACTCGGGGCAAATGGTATTTCTGTAATATGGACAGTTATCTCTATCGGAGTCTTTTCGTTCGTAACAGTAGCTACAGGAACTCACTTTGGTGCTTTATTAACAAAGACGTTTATAGGAAAACACTCAACGGCTATTTCAGGAGGGCTACTTATTCTTATAGGGGTTATTGAAATGTTTTCTTAAGTTAGCGATTCTGTCATGCGTGGCGATTATCGTTTTGTCGTCCAAGGTAAAAAGGAGTTTTCCTCTTTCATTGGGAAGCTTCTTTTTATATGAAGAAAGTCGTCGAAGTAAAATTCCTGTAGTCTGAGAAATCTGATCAGGTAACACATGCAACTGCTCGGATAAAGCACATAATCGCTCGGGTATGCCGAAAAAGTGATCGGGTAAAGCCCAAAACCGCTCGGGTATGC
>NZ_JARVRU010000179.1:0-8392 GCF_030209535.1 Lysinibacillus sp. fls2-241-R2A-57 | reverse complement strand
GCTGTATAGACAATATTCAAAGGAAAATCCAAGAAATGTTGGTTTAACAGCATTTTTTGGATTTCGGTTTCTTTCCAAACTTTGATTTGGGGACGTTTTTATTTTTATTGATGTATGAATATGTAAGTAGACTTAAATTAAAAAAAGATAGATAAATTAAAGGTTTCCTCTTTCATGGGATGGCAGTTAATCAAAGTTGTAATATGGTTATTGGCTCGTTGTCGCAAATTTCGCCGTTTTCACGGAAACCAAAGCTTTCATAAAGCTTTTTAGCGGCGAAGTTATCCCTCCCATATGGAATCCAGCAGTAACGTGCAGGTCCAGCTGGAAAGGTGCGTATAAATTCCAAGATTTCTTTCATGGCTTTCCGACCGTAGCCCTGGTTCTGGTATTGCTTGTCAATCATCAGTCGCAAGATACAATAGCTGTCATCTGCAATTGACGGCAGTTCGTATCCCGTAATTCCATAAGTCAGCATAACAAAACCGACTGGCTGCTCATCTGCGTAAATAGCAAATGGCAATGGATGTCCTCCATTGGTTGCAAGAACATAGCACGAAGCCATGCTTGACAGATTAGACGCAACGAAGCGGCGTTGTTCTTCTGAAACTTCCAAGTTAAATATAGCACGACGATTTTCCAATGTAATTTTTCTGAGCTCAATCATGTTGCTTTACTCCCTCCATTTCTAAATTACTGGTTACATTTTATTTAAGTGTACTGCATCGTAGTCTAAAGTAAAATAGGTTACCAAAGCGTCGTTTAGGAATAAAAGCGGTTTCTATTGCGATTTATTTATGTTGACGAAAAATGTGAAAATTCGACAAAATGACTCATTATTTTTTACAATAGAATTACTAAATGAAAAGCATAGTTATAGTAACTTAATCGGAAATTATTATAAAATATTATCAATGTTTTTTAAAATAGTTAAAATATTATTGAAATAAAGTGGATTTTGCATTGATTATTTTCTGTTATTTATCCTATAATTAGTATAAATGGTTTATGAAATCGTAGTACTAGTTTCTTGTTTGTGAAATGATCGTGAAATAATAAATTATTGATGAAATGAGGTGAAAAGGTGTTTGGGCTTTCAAAAGAAGAAATTATGTTAATGCTAGAAAAAGTGGGGTTAGAAGAGAAGCAAAAAAATGCAATTGCGGACATACTATATCTTAACAATATGCGAATTGAGCAACAACTAGCATTTATTATCCATCTAATAATAGACGAACGCGAAAGAAATATTTCAAACAATACATATTTAAATTAGAAAATGTCGAAAGATAAGACATTTTACTTTGACACATAGTATCCAAATATTTGGATTATAAAATTTTGCTTTCCTAATAATGATTGTATTTAAATGAAAATCACAAGTGTGTAAAGACGAACACTTGTGATTTTTTTCTATTTATAACAATTGACTGTATACATTTTGGGAGTTAAATAGTTATATAGATGAGTTAACTACGAAATGGATATCCAAAAGTTGGTGAAATATGAATAAAGAATGGGAGCGTCTATTGCTTGCGCATGCAGAAGTCGTTTTCAAATATTTGATTAAAATAGGGGCTACAAAAGAAGATGCAGAGGACGTTGTACAAGAGGCTATCATTAAAACAATAGAGTGTTTGTCATCAATACAACATGATAATTTACGGGCTTGGTTATTCAAGGTCGCCCTTAATCGTTACTATACAATGTATAACAAGCAAAAGCGTACAACATTGATCGGTGACGAAAAAATCGAAAAAATAAAGATAGCATTAGACGATGTGGAGCAACATTATTTACAAAAAGAGCAAAATGCAAAAATTAATGAAGCCTTGCTTGGGCTACAGCCGACATTTCAACAATTACTTTTAATGAAATATGATATGGAGTTTTCTTATAAAGAGATTGCTGCAATTCTAGCGGTGAGTGAGTCGCATGTAAAAACTTATTTACAACGAGCGCGTAAAGCATTTAAAAAACAGTGGGAGGCGTTAGAAGATGGACAATCTATTTAATAATGAACAGATGAAAAAAACTATGAAAAAAGCACAACGGCGTGCAACATGGAAAACGATCTTTATCACATTTTGCGTCTTAATTGTGACTTTGCCTACGGGTAAAATAGCTAATGATGCTATTACTAGATTTTTGCAAAGCCATGCCCAGAATTCCGTTTATACGCTACATCAAGTAGAAGGGGCGAATGAGTTTATTGGGACTACGAGGTTTTATCCAGGTATTTTAGGCGGCGAAATTCAATATAAAACGTTCAAATACATTGAGGGAAAGATTGTGCCTACTGGAGATGACACATTCGACTACGGTTTTTTACGAGATGAGGTACTTTATGAAGGTTCTATTTCTCCATTTCCGTTTGGAACGAGCAACAGTGATCAAGATTTAGATGTTCAGCGTTATAATGAGCTTGGACAGCGCGAAATGTTGTTTTTCTATCCATTTATAAATTATAAAAAGACACGCAATGATTTAGCGTTACTACCTCAAATCGGTGACGATAAAATTATGGAGATCGCTATATCTTTTGATAAAGGTTATACAATGCAAGAAGCGCTTGCAAAGCTACCGAAAAATGTGACTGCTACTTGGTTATGGGTCAAGGACGTGGATGAAATAGCTGACCATACTGATAAGTTAATAAAAAATGAAAAGGTTGAAGAAAGTAACAATCTGTTGCGCTCAGAACACGATGTATATGGTTTTTCTCTTTTAAACGCAAATGGTGATGTAGCAGAGAACCCAGCCGATCAATTTGTGCGAGCAATAAGTACTGGCACTAGACAGACATCAAGTTTGCAAGATGAGTATAAAAGGTTGGAAAAAGAAATTGGCGGTGCTGATGGGTTGTCAGTGAATGATCTTGTTATTTATGGGGCAGTCGTAACTGGTAATAAGAAGACACTCACAAGCTTACAAAATCTTGATTTTATTAAAGCGTCTTCAATCGGAGTTATAACAGATAAATATTAACAAAAATAAGGTCATCCATAGAGGATTGACCTTATTTTTATAATTCCTTTTTAAAACAAATAATGCGGTTAGCCTCTGTGAAGCCTAGTTTAAGATGGACGGCTAGACTTTCGAGATTTTGTAATTCACAATCACTTGCAAATTCAAAACATCCCTTATGTTTAGCCCACTGCTCACAACTCTCGACAAGTAGCTTCGCCAAGCCTTTCTGTCGATTTTGTTCTTTTACGAAGAGTCCTTCTAAGTAGCCGACTGGGCTTGAGTTGGTACCTTCGACATAATCTGTTCGGAGTTGACATTGTGCAAAACCGACTGCTTCATCATCTTCATAGGCAATAAAGATCGCAGCGTTTTCTGCGTTAATTAGTTGCCCCATCTCCTCGCTAAACTCTTCTAACGTATGATTTGGCCAAAGTTGTAGTGCTAATAATGCTGTTGTTTGTACATCTTCCATTACTGCTTGTTTAATCATATAAAGTCTCCTTCCTTTGAAATGGTAAAAACTGAAACTTTTTACTGTTCAGAACGTAAAGTTATAAGGTACAAAATACAGGGAGGTTAGTACTTTGAAGCAAGCGTTAATGATACTAGATATACAAAATGATTATTTTACAGATCAAGCGCGAATGCCTGTAGCAAAGCAGCAAATTGAGGCGACTTTAAATGGCATAAATGATCTTATAAAAAGAGCTGAAAAGTCAAATGTCCCTATTATCTATATTAAGAATGAATTTGAGCGAACGCAATTACTTTCGAATCTTTTACGAAAATTCACTACTTTAAAAGGAAGTAAAGGAGCTGAATTGGATGAACGACTATTAAGAGCGGAGGGGGCGTACTTTTCAAAAATTAAAGCGGATGCATTTAGTTCTCCCAGCTTAATAACGTATTTAAAAAATAATGGTATAAACGAATTAATAATAACGGGTGTATTTATAGAAGGCTGTGTCTCTTGCAACTGTAGAAGGGGCTCTATCTAGAAATTTTGCTGTTACTGTTGTAAAGGATGCAGTCGCAGGTGCAACAGATAAAAGTAAGGAAGTAGCGTTAACAAAACTTGCGACACAAGAAATCTTAATTCTTAGTTCAGAGCAAATTTTTGAAAGTGAGAATGATAAGGAGGATATCAGAAATGACGCTTTTACAACGTTTAATTGAGCAAGCTAAAAAACCAAGTGGAATTGTAGGGTCATTAATGCTACGAATTATGAATAAGGCACACAGTGGTATGAACACTTGGCTAATGCGTCATGAAGTTATCAAAGATGGCGATACAGTATTGGATATTGGATGTGGAGGAGGAAGTACACTCCGTTTTTTATCGCAAATGAATCCAAGTGGTAAAATTTATGGTATAGATTTTTCTGAGCAGTCTGTGCATGAATCTATCAAAACAAATGAAACGGATGTAGCAAATGGCAAAGTGATCGTGACTCAAGCAAGTGTTTCGGACATTCCGCATGATGATAAGTTTTTTGATACGATTACAGCCTTCCAAACGCATTATTTCTGGCCAGACTTAGCAAATGATGTGATAGAGGTATTTAGAGTGTTGAAGTATGGTGGGAAATTTATCATTATTTCGGAGGTCTATAAAATTAATTATCATATGAAAGCTTATAAAACAAAGCCTGAAATAAAGCAGTTGTTTGAAAGTGTTGGGTTTCAAACCGTTACAATAAGGGAAAACACTCAAAAAGGATGGCTTTGTATTACAGGGATTAAATGATACATAAAAATGGAGGTTTTATTATGAAAAGATGTGAATGGGTCAAGCTAGATGAACCTTTATATGTTGAGTATCATGACAAGGAATGGGGCAAACCCGTCTATGATGATCAGCATTTATTTGAGATGCTCTGTTTAGAAGGGGCACAGGCTGGACTTAGCTGGTGGACAATCCTACAAAAGAGAGAGGGCTATCGGGCTGTTTTCGACCAATTCGATGCTTCGAAAATTGTACTCTATACGGAGGACAAGCTACAGGAGCTTAGTCAGGATTCTCGTATCGTGCGTAATAAATTAAAAATTGCAAGTGTCGTGACGAATGCTCAAGCTTTTTTACGAATACAAGAGGAATATGGATCGTTCTCTAAATATATTTGGGGCTTTGTGGATCATCAGCCTATCATCAATGAATGGTCGTCAATAGGTGATGTACCTGCTACAACGGAGATTAGTGAACGAATGAGTAAGCAATTAAAAAAAGATGGCTTTAAATTTGTTGGTAGTACCATTTGTTATTCATTTATGCAGGCAACAGGGATGGTTAATGATCATGTCCTAGATTGTTTTTGTCGTAGTGAGAGCTTAGATGATGAAATTTGATGACATCGAGGCACAGTAACGATATTTGTAACAGGTGGGATTAGACCTATGAAATCCGAACAATTATGCCGAGAAAACAATTGCTTCGAGAACTAAATGAGCGGCGTATTCATTGCGATTTTTATTAACACAGTATAATCGTCTCTCGTTCACAGCTAGTAACATCAATTTAAAAGCCATAGATATAGCATCCTCAACAATAACTCGATAACATCCCAAAAAAGGTGGAGGCAATTACAGCAACTTCATTAAGGTATGATGTCACTGCCTCTGTGTATCCATCATGTGATTGAGAGAGCATCTTTTTTATTAATTGATTTCATGAAGAGGAGGAAAGAAGATGAGTCGGCACGTATCAGAAAATAAAGGACTAAAGAAGGTGAAGAGAATGGAAAGCAAAACAGTGGTCAAAAGCGGTATTAGCTTTGGCTCGGTATTAGCCATTACCATTTCTTGGAGTGTAAATCATTCAATATTATGGGCAATTATACATGGCTGTTTAAGTTGGTTGTATGTAATTTATTACGCAATAATAAGATAAATTGTGAGTTCAAAGAAGCGGGATAGATGTGGAACCTGTCGCTGTGCAATTGTTTAGAAAAAGTTGCAATCTATACATACAATAGTGAATGTATTTTCGTTCATAACTTATGGGCATTTAGCATAAATAACAAAGTGCTCTTTTTTCAAAGAAAAGCTCATATTATTAAAGGAAGTTTTACATTATTGCATGTATCGTAGAAGAAAGGTTGATAGGATGACACATCAAGTAACCGCCACAAGCAATATTGATTTTAATGCTACAGGCGTTGATGAAATATTACAAAATGTAGCTTTTATATTATCTACTTTCGTAATATCTTGCCCGTTATACAGAGATTTTGGTTTTAGACTAGATACTCTTACACCTTTTCAGCTTGCAAAAAGACGTAATACTGCACGTCTTATTGAAAGCATTCAACGTTTCGAGCCACGAGCCGTAGTAATAGATGTAGATTATGTTGGAGATACTTATGTAGGAAAATTAGAACCTGTTGTGAAAGTTATCGTAAATGAATAAAGTGAAACTTAAATCAGAGGGATTTTCTTCACCAATCAGGTTTTTACGGGGCAGTTCATGCCTCTGAATTTTAAGGTGAGATTTTCTTGCCTGTTAATGCGAGATAAACCTTTAAGTGAATTTCGTTTTATTTTACACAAGTTTGCCAGGCTAGTTTAATGTTAGCCTGGCAAAATATAAGTAGATTAGTTGTCAATAAAAATTATAAACATTGCTTTGTACATAGATATTTATCGAACTAAATGCATTTTCGTTAGATAACATACAGCTCTTCTGATGGCATCAATTTTATTGCAATCAATAGTAAGAGTAGTGCGAGCAGCTTCAAGGAAGTATGCACAACAATTTTTGGGATTAAAGAATAAGAAAATAAGACCTAAGAAACTACTGCCACCTGTTAAGAAAACATCTACTAATGTACCTGGCTCTAAACATCTTAAGAAATCACATGCGCAGTCTTTAGAAAAAGATGCAATTTTTAGAGATGAACAAATAGACTTTCGCCTTAAAAATATTTGCTATTTAATAGGATGGAAATTATGAATGATCAAGTATTCTTCAAGCATAAAAACAACATGCTTGATGTTAATTTATATAGTATATGTTACTTATCGGATAAATGGGGTTAATTCATTGATAAAGGTACTGGATTAAAAAATGGAATGGAGAGAATATATGAAAGGATTAATAAAAGGCTGTTTTATTTTATTTTCCTTGATATTAATGATTGCGGCATTGATTAAGTATAATCAACCTTCAATTGAACAATCCATTCAAAAAAATCCTGACATAAATTATGCTGAAGAAATTGGTGGGAAATTACAAAGCACGAATTTTACGCAAAAAATTATAGTGGCGTTACGAGCGGCAGGCTATTCTCCAGATAGTACGATAGGCTATTTAATCGAATCTCCAAACAATCAAGTAATGACTATACAATTACATAATTTAGATAAATTTGATAAAAGTACGGAAAGCGAAATTCAAAATATCATTAACATAATTGCAAAAAATAATGAACTTCATTCGTTTATCGTTGATGTCAAGCTTATTGATGCTCAGTAACCAGCTTTAACTTCTTTTTTGCAGGTGTCCAAACATCCGCTGAAAGAAGTTAAAGCTTCTGAACGCAATTATGACGAGGTACAAGTGATTTTTTGTTTCAAGCCAAAAATAGTTAAAGATGACTAAATGGTTACAGAAAATTTGTGTGCTATAATCAAAAAAAGAGGTGATCATGCTGAGGATTTTAGTTTTAGGTGCAACTGGGCGCGTGGGTAGCCAAATTGTTTCCCTAGCGTTACGAGATGAACATATCGTTACAGCTTTGGTGCGAAACCCAAATAAGTTAAATGTAAGTAATTTGAATTTACATATTATTCAAGGTGATGTGCTGGAAAAAGAAGATATAGAAAATGCCCTGTCCAATGTAGATATTGTGATTAGTGCTTTAAACACGGATGGTACCAATACATTAACTAAAAGTATGCCACTGATTCTTGACGCAATGAAAAAAGTGAATGTGAAAAGAATTATAACTATTGGAACGGCAGGCATTCTCCAAAGTCGTCTGACTCCAAGTATACTACGATACCAATCGAGCGAATCAAAAAGAAAATCAACCTTTGCAGCACAAGAGCATCATAATGTCTATAATTTATTGACGAAATCTGATACGGATTGGACAATCGTCTGTCCTACATACTTACCGGATGGCGAATATACGGGCAACTATCGTATCGAACGAAGCTTTTTACCTGAGAATGGGGTAGAAATATCTGTAGCAGATACGGCAGAATTTGCCTATCAACAAATTCACAGCAAAGAATATCTGAAATCGCGTGTAGGTATTGCGTACTGAATAAGTATAGCTATTAATTTGTGAAATTAGGTGTATTGATTAACCATTTTTATCCACCCTAATTAAATTAGAAGGATCTGACTTCCACTACGGGCTACTTGCTTTGTTGCTGTCGCTTCGCTTTCGCACAGATAAAACAATTTGTTGCTGTCGCT
>NZ_JARVRU010000104.1:0-8734 GCF_030209535.1 Lysinibacillus sp. fls2-241-R2A-57 | reverse complement strand
TTATCGTACCGGAGGTGCCTGGTTATTTATATGCGTTATTTGATTACGGGCTTACTATCCTAGTAACCGGTTCTGTTTTCGAGTACAAAACTCTAAAAAACACTATAAAAAGGATACCATCGCAATGATTTGGATATCCTTTTTTTTATTGATATAAAGCGGTTTTTAACAATTTTCATACGAATTGGTATATCAACTCGCATTAATAAAGTTACATTATAGAAAGTTCTATAACGATGCGAATACATAGTCTTTTTTCCGCTCGAATTAGTTAACGTGTTAATTTAAATGGCGAGGAACTATATTCAACTAACGCAGCAGTTTAGTGAAAGAAGAAAATTTGGAAATGGGGAAGTTTCGTGGCTGCGATTTTTTCACCTATACCAGGAAGTGACTGGATTAATTCATATTCTTCGAGTTGTGCCGCCAACTGATCAATCTCACGTAGAAAGTTGTTGGCGGTACGCTTGAAGTAAATCAATGTACATATTAAGACTGACGAGAAGGCTTTGATAAAGTGTTGACATCTCTAGCAAGGTGAATTGCGCTTTGTTATGTGGACAGCGTAAATAATAAAAATAGTTTAAGCAACTTTATCCCTTTATTTAATATGTTCTGGCCAAATACTGTTCCTTAAATTATTTGCTGTCTATTTAAATATGCGCTCATTACTACATAAGGAATAAAATAATACTTGTCATGGATAAATCTAACAACTTCTTTATTATTCGCGACCATGTTCATAATATCTTGTTTTCCACTTGATACAGTTTTAGTATATTCATCTAAAAAGACAAAATAAAGCCACTTTGTATCGCAATAATACACCATATTTTTTTCTAACTCTAGTTTTAACCAATCTTTTTTAATTTGATATTCAATACTGTATTTAATATCATTTTCGCAATTCGATAAATTCATATCTTTATTTATCAAATTGATATGGTCTTTTAAATTGTATGAGGTATATGGATACCCGAATTTTGGAGCACTTGAGTATAGGCCCTTTTTAACATCGGAAGGTTTCACGGTAATTACTTGTAGATTTTCATTACCAAATCCTTTTTCTGGAATGTATTGATAGGCTCTCATAAATAAAATAGTATCATCCAGAGGTTGATCTATAGGGTGATTTTTCCTTTTAATCCATGCTTGTATTATTCCTCTTAAATCCTCAGCGACGAATAAATCAGTCAAAGTTTGTAAGACTAGTTTTCCGCCTTGTTTGTAGCTACTCCAATTATCCGTATATGCTCGCCAAGTGATACATAAGGATTGTCTGAAAATATGTTTTTCTAATTCGACTACATCTACGTAGGAGAATTGGTTAAGTAATGTACCGATAACCTCGTTTAAATAAGTAGGATTATTTTTTACAAAACCTAATCTTTCTTTTAATTCTTTCATTGTAATGATCGGATCGCCATTTTCATCAAGTAGGTTTTTGACAAACCCATTGATAAAAGGAAGATTTTCAAGTTGTTTAATTTCTTCATAACTATTAGATAGATGTTTTTTTTGCTCATGATAAATTACTTTTGCTAATCGATTATTGTTTGTTTTTATTTCTTTATTTAAAGAGATATAGTGATTAAAATGTTTATTCAATCTGATCACAGCTTTTAAATAACTATTGCATTGTTCGTTTTCTTTATTAAAACGAGCAAATGAGTTATCTAATTTTGAATAATATGTAGGAATACCATATGCACTATAAGCTGTGTACCAAATATCATGCTCTTTATCATAATAGGCTGTATTATTTTCAATTATATTTTTGTTAAGAAATAACTTAATACTTCTCAAATATTCATGTAGTTCCTTCTCATTTTTGTCTAGATTCGAAATATATGCCCATATTATAGCATCATGAGTTGCCTCATCTTTTATTTTGTAAGTATCTCGTTCACCTTTATGTGTATTATTACAAAATGATTTTAAGAAAGTATGAAGTATCGAGGCATATTGATGATGTTCTAAGTTCCAAAAAACACCTTCCACAGCATGAATATCACTTGTATCTTTTCGATTTCTGGTGCTAAAAGAGTAGTTAATACAGGAAGCAACTTCAATTTCATTCAAATCTAGCTGAAGCATATTATTTATAATTTCTTCCACTTTTTTTAAGTGTTTGGCTTCAATCCAATCAATATCGGATGCATCATAATTATCATGGATTTGTTCTTCTTCATTCCACATCATATATAAGCAAAACTTCACAAATAAGATTTCAATTTCTTCTTCTAAACACGCTTCCGATTTATAATTCCTGAAAAATTGAAGCCATTCATTTTCCATTGACAAAGCAAAATTGTTAAAATCGTTGCCTAAAATACGTTTTGCTTTATGATATAATTCCGCTTTATAAATTTCGTATTCTTTCAGGTCTAATCCATCATTTAAATCGATAAAAAACTGTTCCACATCGCCTATCTCATCGATTAATACACTTTCCATATAGATATGATTTAATAGAAAGTCTAAGGGAATTTCGTTTTTATAATTTGAGTAAACAGATGGGTTAGATAACCAATCCCTTTTTTCAAAAGCACAAATTAAATTATTAATGGAAAAAGTAGTGAAATCCACAATTGATAAAGTCGGGTTTTGTTCAATTAATAGGCTATGAAGATAATCGTTTGCTTCTTTTCGATAAAGGAATTTAAATTTCTTTAACAGCTGGCTTGTCTGTTTATGATTTAAATCATCTTGACATAAATAGGCACATAAATAGATCAACGTAACGATTCGCTGTTGCCCATCATAAATTGAAAGCGTATTATTACGGGGATTAACATGGCCCATTATACAACTGAAGTTGAAGTCTACATTCTTTTTATATGCATCTCTCATCGCGTCCAATAAATTTTTCAGTTTTATTCCGCCACTTCCCATGATATAGTCTCGTTGTATGTCCGGTATGACAATGGATGAATATGTATTCAAAAGAGTTCCTAACGTAATCCTATTTGTATCCATATTTTAGACCTCTACCTTCGAATATTTTCTATCTATATACGATTCGTAATATTCAACAAAATTTCCCCATAACTCATCTGCCATTGATAACCATGCTTGTGTATCTGATTCTTCCTTTAAGCCTTGGACGTCATCAAATTTTGTCTTGCTGGAAAGTTGGGACTGAATAAAACAGTTTTTGATGAATATGCTTTCTGGTTTAATTTCTTCAAACAAAACTTCTTCAAAATACTTTGAGCAGTCAGCTTGTCCATTTAATAATTCAAAGTATTTTTTGGGGAAAGGGTTCACATGATAGTAACATTCGAATCCATTTGATTGATTAATATTGTGTAAGTCCATATCGTCATGTAACGTATTTAAAATTCTTTCATAATAAAATAATTGTTGCAGGTCTTTTGTTTTTTCATAATTAAGTTTACTATTGCCTTCGTATCTATCAGAAAATAATATTTTTAATCTATTTTCATCAGGATAGCATAATTGTATGTTTCGAATATTTTCTGCAATATTTTTCGGAGTATAACCTAAACTTACAATGTTCCAAATCGTATCATCAAAGAGATTTTCTGATAATGCTGTAAATAGTTCGAGTATCTGTATTCTTTCATCTTTAGTGGAACTATCAATAATTAATTGTGCCTTAATATGATCTGAAATTGTAAATCGCGTTTTGTTTTTATTAATATTGAGAAATTCATCAATGGGCTCAACATTTGTAAGATGAAATAAAATAAACACATTATGAAATAGATAGTGCTTGAAGCTATCCTTTTTTTGTTCGAATTCCTCTTGATTATGAAGAAATTCATTTATCGATTTGAAATTTTCTGTGAATCGTTGTATATCGGTGTTTTCATAAGGAATCGGTTGGTCTTGGCCAAGGCCATAATTTAAAAATTGTTTTCGTGTTTCGTAGGGATTTAAGCCTTCATCTCTTTCAAAATCCAACTTGAAGTTAGCATTGTTCTTGTCTAGAGCTTTTAATAATAACTTCAACGTAATTATTCGTTGTTGCCCATCAACGATTTGAACACGGTTCCTTTCACCTTCATTTTCTTCTGAGTAGAGCGTAATCATTCCAACAGTATAGCGATTATTTACTGTTTCTGAGTTTAAAAAGGAATGCCATAAATCATGCGCGAATTTTTCGGCAGAGTGGATTTCAGGGTTTTCTTTAGGTGTCTTAGCTAGCCACTTATAGTTTCTTTGAATAATTGGAAGGTATACATAATTATCTTCAAAGTAACAATCGAGTATGTCTAAATCTATCATTTTATTATTTTCAAATTCCAAAATGCTTCCCCCTTACCGCGTCAATACAAACACATTTCAATACATTTACGAATATATTTTCAGCATTTTTATTGTAGATTTTTTTAAAGACAAATTTATCAACATTCCTATCGCTCCAATATTTTTTTTCATAGTCCCAATCAATCATTTCAAGCAAGCCCAACACTTTTTTATTTGTGCTTTCTACTGCTACAATGTGTTTGATTGCATCAATTTTTTTAGTAATGTCGATTTCCCCGATAGTATTATTTGGAACTTCTGTTTCGCTATTTTTATTTATAATCTCTTGCAGTTTATCTAAAATCGCTAGCACATCATTTCGAAAAGCTTGAGCTAAATCTGCTTCCTCGTTGCGGTTGAACATGTTTAAAAAGGTAACAAAATAGGCAATGATCAGTTCAAATAATTCTTCCTCAGTAAACGAAAAATG
The DNA here is from genome assembly GCF_030209535.1 of Lysinibacillus sp. fls2-241-R2A-57. Taxonomy (NCBI): domain Bacteria; kingdom Bacillati; phylum Bacillota; class Bacilli; order Caryophanales; family Bacillaceae; genus Lysinibacillus; species Lysinibacillus sp. fls2-241-R2A-57. The sequence continues at coordinate 4,029 of NZ_JARVRU010000104.1, read as the reverse complement.
AATGCAAGCATCTCTTTGATTTTCATTCGTCTCAAAGTCAATCGTTTCCCATAAATCACCTGACAAGACAACTTCCCTATCTGATACTGGCGACACCATTAAACTCACTTGAGTACGATTTTCAGATTGATTCAAATTATTAGCAAAGTAATATTGAAAATACTCTTCAAAGTTTTTATATTCTGAAATACTAGGGGTTTCAGATGACTCTTTTTTAAATTCAGTTTCCATAAATGATTTATACCATCTATAAAAATTATCTCGGTCATAGTTTCTAGGTTCGCTAAAGTCTATGGCAAATTCAATGTTTTGAAGTCGATAGTCTGCTAAAATATATTTTTGTATGGAGATCGTTTGGTCATGAACTTGTATGATATTAATGTCAGCTTTTTCTTTTACATAAACATCTGCAAGAAAATGTCCATCCGGTTGTTCATAGAGTGAAATGTACTTAAATAAATCTAAAATAAAACACTTGGAATAGGATTTCAATTCAATATCTCCACCGGTATTAATGTGTTGTCTACATGCTTTAAACATTTCTTTGACGGCATCCGTGCTAACTTTATTTTTTCGTGTTTCATCACTTGCTTTTTGCTTCCAATTGACTTGTTTAGAACGTCCTTTATAAAGCGTTGCGGTCGTTTGTTTATATTTACAGTCGTAATAAAATCCCATCCCTAAAAAATTCAACTCCTTTAAACTATTATTAAAAACATAATAGTCAATCATCTGTTGCTTTTCATCACTTTCTAATTCTTGATACTCCGCAATTAAATGCTCAATCAAATGACAATATCTAAGGTATAACGTTTTTATTTTTAACTGTGAATCCTCATCCGTTAGAGCATGTGGAAAAACTTCTTTGATTTCGGGAATGTTCTTTATTTGCTCAAATAAACTCATTTCAATTTCATGTAAAGCTTTAGAATGCAACCATACTAAAAATTGATAGGCATCCTTACTGATTTTATTTTTAAATACTTCATGTTTAATAGCCATAAATTATCGCCTCCATCTCTATTTACAATTTATCCAATTTCAAATATTCATTTATAACAAATGGATTTCATTCAAGAGATTCTTTAATCAAATACCGTGTTTTTTAGAGTAATTACGCCTTTAATATGGAAATTATTTAATATATATTCTCTGTTACTTTTATGTTTCATACTGAAAAGAACAGTTGCAGGAACTAAAACAAAAGCCATACCTTCAGGCGAAAGTACATTTCCTAATTGTTTCAGTTTTTCTTCATCTTCATGAGTATTACCCCAATACTCAATCATAAGAGCATCATATTTATAACCGGTCGAAATTTCATTAAAATTAGATAAGATATTGGATGAAGGTATCGTTTCGGCTATTTTTTTTAGTAATATATTAGTTTTGTACAAAGTAATCCTCCTAACTTCAATAAGGATATTTCTAATTGTGAAAAATATCGCAAAACGGACAGCTCTCACCGTTCCTTCTTCATCTCAGTTCACCTCAGACTCTCAAATATAATATTTTAACTTTATTTAACATTATAAGGAATATATGAAACGCTTGCAAAATGGTTTCCTTAAAAGGCTTATTTTGTAGAACTTTTTATAATCTTCAATTCCCTTAAACGACTATGAATGCGACAAATATTTAATATCTTCTTGCTCTAATCTTTTATGAATACTCATCTGAAGGCCTGATTGACTTACTTTCAAATCATTCTCTATATTTAGCTCTAGGTTATTTTATATTCAATTATTTAGTTTCTCCCTCACTAACGAAAAGATTCGCTATTATTACTCTAAGTGAAATTTTCCCTGTTATAAAATGCTTTATTATAGGTAATATATAGTATAATGAATACAAAATTAAAATTAATCTATTAGGGGCGAAAATAATTGTACAAAAATATTATAGATACCCTTTCTTTTTGGATCGCAATTACATTCTTAGTTATTTCTTTTTTTGCGCATACGATTTTCAATAATGAATTTTCTTGGAAATCATTACTAAATACCGATGGATTAACTTTATTAGGTATCGTGTTTACTTTTTTATCACTAGTAGCTTTAAAAATTCCTGCTATAAAAAAATGTATTAGATGGATTCTTTTAAAAATCAATTATTCACAATACGATTACAGGATTTCAATTTTTGTTAATGATTACAAAAAGAGTGAAGATATAGAAAGTTTACTTAAAAAGTTTGAGGGTACTATTAATAATTCTAATTTTGTAAATTCCAATGAATGGCAGGAAGTTTTTAAAAATGATATTAGGATAAAGATGTTTCATAGAGGAATAGCAGCTAATGTAGAATTAGGAAAAACTCATATTTATGAACCTAATAATACAGATTTTAATCAATGGACGATTACAATTGATAACATTTCTAATTTCAGGAAAATAAATGAGAATATCAATTATGTAACAAATGATTTATTAGAGACTTTGAATGAAAATGATGTAAAACTGTCAAAGATCTCTCTCAGTATAAATAAAAATAATAGCGAACTTGAATTGAAAAATATATGGCCCGTAATTAATAAAAAAAACTACCATCTAAACCATTCAAGTTTTGAAATTACTTCAAATGATTCCTCAGTGATCTCAGTGGATACTAATGTAGGTATTACATTAACAGCTAAAACCAAAGGACACTTTCAGAGTTCAATTGAGATAATAAAAGATTTATTAATTTTTTAGGAGGTCAAGATGGGGACAATACTTACAATCAATACATTAAACGAATTTCCAAAAAAGATCGACACAACTATTGTCGGTAGAGAAGAAAATACTATAGAGGGCTTAAAAACTCCCGCTGAAACTAAATTTTTTAAATCTACAAAAAAAGATTTGATAGTTAAAAACTATGAAACATTTCAAATAGAACATTATCAACGATTTTCTGTGGAAGGGAAACTAGGCACTAAAGAGTTTAATACTATTATGAGGCTTTATAAATTTTCAGTTTTTAAACCCTCTAAAAACGATAATTACATCTATACATTCGGTGGTCATAAAGCTGATAATACTCATTCAGCATTAAGTAGATTATCAAAAAAAACCGGAATTAAAAGCACCCCTTTAACTGTTAATCTTATAGACACTGTAGAAAAAATTTTAAAGTATGCGCCTGACATAAGAATTACTTCAGGTTGGTTTAGTAATTTAGGTTTAACAAACCTAAATAATGTTCTACTTCAAGGTGATCAAGTTAATTTAGGGCCAGAGTGGGAAAAGTTTAAAAAGACTAAGGGAGCCGCACTTTCAAATATAGAGTTATTAATCGATGACTCCGAATTCCCTGATGGATACATAAAAGTTTCTTTAAGCCAAAGAGGTGTTATATTTTGTAGACGAAAATTATCTGCTGAAAAAACTTTAGAAATTGCTAATAAAGTTCAAAAGATCTTAAATAGAAAATAATTAAGAGGCTGGGACGTAAGTATATTTTCAAAGTAAAATTAAAAAATTTTACATCAGAAAAGCGTGAGAAATCAACGTTTCTAAAATTGATTTCTCGCACTTTTTTAGGTTTTGACCAGTTATGTCCCAGCCCTCTTGTTTATTTCAAACCACACTTACTTGAAGTCTTCTTTTTGTTGTAAGCCCGAAATATAAAAAAAGCGCACCTTTTCGATACACACGACTAATGGCCTCTATCCTATTTTTTTTCGGATAGATGGCTATTTTGCACATGTAGTTTGGATTTTTTTCGACCAAGGCATGTAATTCTTTAAAATCTCTGGCTGTTGATGAATCGGTAAACTTGGCAATTCTGTCATTAACGTCATTAGGTATTGATAGAAATCGATGCCGTTTGCTTTTGCGCTTCAGCCAAACTTAAACAAATGTCATTCGCTTTAGCGCCAACTTCACTAACAGAGAATAGCCAGTTCTTACGACCAATCACATTTGGACGAATCGCATTTTCAGTAGGGTTATTATCGATTTCAATCCCATCACGAAAAGAATTATTCCATTACACGTGTTGATTAACCAAAATTATACAGTCGTTGAATGATTTATGTTCCAATGA
>NZ_JARVRU010000206.1:0-8813 GCF_030209535.1 Lysinibacillus sp. fls2-241-R2A-57 | reverse complement strand
CGACGGAAAGAATGTACAGTGACGGATAGAATCGCCAAAGTGACGGATAGAACAGACAGAGCGACGGATAGAATTATCAAAGCGACGGAAAGAATGTCCAGTGACGGATAGAATCATCAAGGCGACGGAAAGAACAGCCAGAGTGACGGATAGAATCATCCAAGCGACGGAAAGAATGTCCAGCGACGGATAGGGTCATCAAAGCGACGGAAAGAACAGCCAGAGCGACGGATAGATTTATCAAAGCGCGGATAGAAACGCCGAAAACGTGGATAGAAACGCCAAAGTCGTGGATAGAACAGCCAAAATCGTGGATAGAAACGCCAAAGTCGTGGATAGAACAGTCAATCTGAAGGATAGAATATACTAAAGCCCCAAAAAATCGCCAGCAATGGCGATTTTTTTTATTGGAATTGAGAAGTTCGTAATGCAGTCTAAAACTATATTAGATGATAATCTTCAATGCTAATTCCATTGATAAAAAGCTAACGAGTACATTTCTAATAATTAATCCGATTCCCTAGTTATTTAAGATAAAAAAGTTTCCGACAAATAGTTACAGTTTTATTTGTGGAAAAATTAATAATAGTACGAGCTTATGTAGAAATTTATCATAAAATGTATAGTTCTAAAGGAATGTGTTGTATGTTTATTGAGAAAAATTCGTATTTTTGTAGTTATTTTTACTCCTTGTGTAGAATTTGTTTAGAAAACGTTTAGTTTAACTTGGTACTATGTATTTATCTTATAGGTATATATCCCGAATTTAGGGATTAAATGACTAAGGGTGTGCGTGAAGATGAGGGGTGGTATTGGAAAAAGAAGGAAGTGTAAATGGAATTAGCTATTGCAGAGTAGTTTTTGGGGTGCATTGTTAAAAATCACTAATTTTAGACAAAGGGGAAATTGTTTATGGGGATCAAAATTGAGTCGCTAGAATTAGGTTTATCAAAAAAAATCGAAATAAGAAAGGCAACAATTGGAGTTGTTGGACTTGGTTATGTAGGGCTCCCACTTGCGTTGCAAATCGTTAATAAGGGTTTTCAAGTAATTGGATTCGATAAGGACGATGAAAAAATTTCTAAATTAAGAAGCGGTGATAGCTATATTGCTGATATGTCTAATGCAATCATTGAAAAAGCGGTTAATGAAGAGAAGTTTGAGCCGACAAATGATTTTTCTAAACTTGCATATGTAGATGTCATTATTATTTGTGTACCGACGCCTACGACTGCAGATGGAACACCTAATATTTCATATATTGTAGACGCAGCCAATGCAGTCGAACAAAACATGTCCTCCAATACTTTAATTATTCTTGAAAGTACAACTTACCCTGGAACAACAGAAGAGATCGTTCAACCAATCTTAGAAAAAAGCAATTTTGTTATTGGGCAGGATATATTTTTAGCTTATTCTCCTGAACGTGTGGACCCTGGAAACTTAAATTTTTCAGTTTCGAATACGCCTAAAGTAGTTGGCGGCATATCAGCAGCTTGTTTAGAAGTTTCCAAGCATTTTTATGAAACAGTGATTAATACAAATGTGTTTGCTGTAACAAGTCCAAAGGTTGCTGAAATGGAAAAGTTATTAGAAAATACGTTTCGTCAAATTAATATTGCTCTCGTCAATGAATTAAGTCAGATTTGCCATAAGATGGATGTTGATGTGTGGGAAGTTATTGAAGCAGCTTCAACAAAGCCTTATGGTTTTATGCCATTTGCTCCCGGCCCTGGAGTTGGTGGTCATTGCATACCGGTGGACCCTAAATATTTATTATGGGCTGGTCAGCAACATGGTATTTCTGCAACATTAATCGAGACGGCAGATAAAATTAATGTTTCCATGCCAAGCTTTGTTGTTGAAAGACTAGAAAATTACTTAAATGCGCAGGAGAAAGAGATAGGTGACGCGGAGATTCTAGTAATTGGAGTCACGTATAAGCCAGATATTAATGATTTCCGTGAATCACCAGCACTACATGTTATTGATAAATTAAAGGACAAGCAGTGTGGCCTAAATGTTGTCGATCCATTTATTGAAACATTTACAGTTGGTAATTACAGGTTTAACACAGTGTCACTTACAAAAGAATTAGTTCAAAAAGCAGATGCTGTAGTCATTTTAACGAATCATACACCTATTGAATATTCATTGATTGATCAATATGCGGCTTTAATTTTTGACACACGTAATACCTATTATTTATTTAAAAGTGAAAATTATTACAAATTATAAGGGGAGATTTTTTTGAAATGAGACGACTAAAATTATGTAGTCTATTATTCATTTTATTTTTAACTGGGTGTCAAACGTCTGCTCAAACTAATCAAGCTAAACCAGTTGATTCAGCAATCGAGATAAAAGAACATGATGGAACGATGAGTGATATTTATAGTCATGCAAGTATTCTTAGTCCAAAAGTAGCGTTAACTTTTAATGGGCTTGCAGACAATGAAACAATGCAGAAACTATTAAAGGTATTAGATCAATTTAACATGAAGGCAACCTTTTTTGTAGAAGGTACGCGAGTGGCACAGGATCCTGAGTTAGTGAAGGACATTTTAGCCAGAGGTCATGAGGTAGAAAATGGTACGTTGACGTTTTCTGATATGACTGATTTAAATTATGAAGAAACTTATAAAGAGATTTATTTAGCGAATGAAGTTTTTGAAGAGCAATTAGGTTATACACCAAAATACGTTCGCAGTCGTTCTGGTGATTCAACTGACAACATGCGTTTAGCAACGAAAACGCTCAATATGAAGGGAGTCGTAGAATCTTCCATTAATCCGAAAGACCGAAATATGCAAAGCGCTGAGGAAATACTGGATTACATTCGAGGCTTTATCAACAGTGGATCTGTCATTCATTTAAACACGTACATTAATCCTGAGATTATTGATGTTATCCCATTATTGTCTCAATTGGGCAAAGAAAAAGGATATGCTTTCTCTACATTAACCGACGTATTAGATGAACAATATTTAGTAAAATCCTTAGAAGAAATTGAAGGCTATGACGCTATTAAAATGAATCCGGATTACGAAAATGTTAAACCAAATATTTTCTACCGTAAAAATACCTCCAAAAAAGAAATTGCTTTAACCTTTGATGATTGGGCGAGTGAGGAGAGAGTTAAAGAAATTTTGGATGTTCTTGATAAGTATAACGTTAAATCCACATTCTTTTTAATTGGTAAAGGAGTGGAGAAGGATCCACAATTAGCGCGATTAATTGTTGAGAGAGGCCATGAGGTTGCAAGTCACTCTTATAATCACCTTGATGTTACGACAATGACACCGGAGGAACTACAAGAGGATGTCGTAATGGCACATAGGGCGCTAACATATGCCTTACAGGAAGAACCTTTGCTGTATTTCAGACCAAATAAAGGTCTTATTAATGAAGAATCGGCGAAAGTTATTGCCGCAACAGGTGTCAAATCGATTGCTATGTACGATATAGCATCATTTGATTGGAATTTAGAATATACCGTTTCAGATATTTATAATCGTGTGATGAGTAGGGTTGGTCCAGGAAAGGTAATTGTTATGCACGTTTTAGACGGTACAAAAACAGTTGAGGCACTACCATTAATCATTGAAAAACTGCAAAAAGATGGATATAGTTTTGCAAAAATGTCGACTTGGATTGAAGAAGATTCAAGTAAGGAAGTGAATTGATAATCATGAATGAGAAAAAAGAGGTTTTAACGATACCACGCTCTGATCGACGAATTTTATCGAATATTCCTGATCCAGAAAATGTACGAAGTCTCGTTAACCGCCGAGGTGCTTCTTATCAAAAAGAGGAAATCGATCCTACAGATGTCAATGAAATTTACCGTTTACAGCAGTTAAGTTTACGCTATAAAACTAATTTTGAAGTGCAAATTAAAAGAGGTAAGCAAAAGGTTAGTGATAAATATTACGCAGAGGATATTTCAGTTACAGGTATTCTTATATATTCAGATAGTCCTAATAATTTATTAATAAATGAAATTATAACGATGAAATTCACTATACCTGGTGGTGCGATGCCGGAGGGCTATGAATCTAGAGTAAAAATAAAGGCGAAAGTCGTGCGTCATTTTACGAAAGAAGTAGATGGCGTAACTAGGTGCTATTATGCATGTGAATTTTTACAGCATTTAAATGACTATATGACTAAAAAACGTTGGGGTCTATCAATCTTTGTGGCAAGTCTATTTCTATTGATTGTTTCTCTTATTGTTATGTTAATGAGGGCTGAAAGTGTTATTTATTTCAAATTTAATAAATTCCTATATCTATATAGTATTATTGCCGCAACATTTCTTTTAAGTAGATATTTATTCGGTATTTTCTATAGGAATGTACCGATAAATCCTAATTTTGAACCAGGCGTTTCTATTATTATACCAGTGTTTAACGAAGAACAATGGATTCATAGAACAGTTTTAAGCTGTATGAATCAGTATTACCCTGTAGATAAATTAGAGGTTATTGTAGTAGATGATTATTCAACAGATAGAACTGAGGAAAAAGCAAAAGAAATGATTGACTTTATTCATAATGAGGGTGAGCGATTTAAAACAAAGAATCGCTTAAGTTTTCATAAGCTACCTCAAAATGGTGGGAAACGTGAGGCTTTAGTGGCAGGAGTGCATCTTGCTAAACACGATTTAGTCGTTTTCGTAGATTCAGATAGTTTTTTAGAACCTCATGCTATTCGAAATTTAGTGCAGCCTTTCCAAGATCCTAAAATGGGCGGTGTGGCTGGAAGAACAGAGGTTGAAAATAAATTTACAAATGCTCTGACAAAATTGCAAACAGTTCGCTATTATATAGCCTTTCGGATAATGAAAGCTGCTGAGTCCTGGTTTGATACAGTAACTTGCTTATCTGGACCATTAGCATGTTATCGAAAAGAGCTTATTTTGAAAAATGAGACAGCATGGTTAAATCAAAAATTTCTTGGACAGCCTGCGACATTCGGGGATGATCGCAGTATGACAAACTATATTTTAAAAACACATCGAACAGGATATCAGGACAATGCTGTATGTTCTACAATTGTTCCTTCAGATACAAAAGTCTTTTTATCTCAACAAATGAGATGGAAACGATCATGGCTACGCGAATCGTTACGAGCATTTTTATTTATGTGGAAAAAGGAACCTTTCATGTTTCTTTTCTTCATTATCGGGTTAATCGTACCAATAGCAGCTCCTATTGTTGTTGTTTACAATCTAATTTATGTGCCAATTATGCATGGTGTTTTTCCAACCACATTTTTAATAGGCCTGTTATTGATGTCAATGCTAATGAGCTTGGCCCATCTTTTCTTTAGAAGAAGTAAGTTGTGGGCATTTGGCTTTATCTTTGTACTTTTTTATGAATTTATTTTGCTGTGGCAAATGCCTGTTGCATGGGTTACATTTTGGAAATCAACATGGGGTACGAGAGAAACACCTCAAGATGTCATGGCCAAAGAAAAGAAATTAGAAAAACAAAAATTACGAAAATCCCGAATTTCGATTCTAAAAATTAGAAAAATGGGTGAGAGGGAATGAGTGAAAAAAATATTGTATTAAATCCAGCTAAAAAAAATCGAAGGAAAGTAATACGATCCATTATTCAATTGATAATCGTTGTATTTTTAGCGGTTATTTTATTTCGTGTAGTATTTTTAACAGAAAAAAAGGTGGGGGAAACAGTTCCTTTAGAAAATAAAGATGGTTTCATCGCATTATCGTATTTTGGTGTGAGCAGAGGTGAATCTCCTAAATACGTATCTAAAGAGAATTTAAAAAAACAACTAGCATTACTTGAAAGTCAGGGCTATCAAACAATTACGCAGCAGGATGTTTTAGACTTTTATCAGAAAAACAAACCATTGCCAGAAAAAGCGTTGTATTTATCATTTGAAGATGGCCGTACAGATTCTAGTATATTCGCTCAAAACATTATGGAAGATTTAAATTATAATGCAACGATGTTTACGTACGCCAATAAAATGGACACACGTGATAATAAATTTTTAAAGCCAGAAGATTTATTACTCATGGAGGAAAGTGGATACTGGGAGTTGGGTTCTAATGGGTACCGTCTGACATATATAAATATCTATAACGATAAAGGACAGTCTTTAGGTGTGATAGATGAAAATAATGTGCCGAATAAAACGACTATCGAATATTATAATCATTATTTAATGGATTTCGTCCGCAATCAATATATGATTCCGAGTGAAACGCGACAAGAAATGGAAAAACGTATTCAGAAAGATTACAAGTTAATGAATGATATTTATGAGGAGGAATTAGGAGAGGTTCCTAAGGCATATGCCATCATGCATGCAAACTCACTTTATAATAGTATGGATCCATTAGTAGAAAGTACGAATGATAAGCAAATTAAGGATATGTTTAGCATGCATTTTAATTTGGAGCGAGGGGCATATAATGATGCGGATGCAGATCTTTACAACTTAAGTAGATTACAAGTATCGCCGTATTGGTCTACAAATCATGTGATGATGAAGATCCGTCAAGCAAGTAAGCAAAATGTTGAATTTGAAGTCGGGGACCATGAACGGGCAAAAGAATGGTCTGTCATTAATGGTGCCGCAGAATTTGAAGAGAATGAGATTACTATAACATCAGCACCATCTAGTGAGGGGCGGATAATATTAAAGGAAGAACTTCCAGAGCAATATAATATAAACTTCGCTTTTAAAGGAAATGTCGTTGGACAACAATCTATCTATTTAAACTATGATGAAAAAAATAATAGCTATATTAGAATAGCTCTAATAGATAATGAGATTGTTGTTTCGGAAAAATTACCAGGAGCAGGTGTTGAAGAGAAGGAGTGTTTTCCTTTAAATGAAATACAGTGGAATGAAGAAGAGTATGCATTTAATAAGGCTACCGTATACGATTATCAGGATACGCAAAAAGGCTCTAGAATTGATGAGGAAGAGTACCCAAGAAACCTAACAAAAACAAGAGAATTTAACATTGCTGTCAATAAGGATAAAATAAAAATAGATATAGATAAGGAATTATCTAAGACAATTCAAGTAAATCCTGATATTCAAGGATCACAAATTGGATTTGGCGCGTTGTTCAGCAAAAAAGAAACTTCGCATGAACAGTATGCAGATGATATTTACGATACAATCATCGAAAATATATTGATTACCGATGTTAACGATCATACACTTTTTACTAACCAATACACGAATTTCGATAAAGTAAAACATAAAACGATGACCTTATTTAATAACGTTGTTGACTTCTTTATTGAAACCTTCTAAATCGGGGGGATCTAGATTCAAGTGAAAAAAATTTTGGGGTTTATCTGTATAACACTGCTAATTATTACGGCTTGTAATGATAGCAAAGAAGTACCTGTTGAGGTGAAAGAAGGGTTGAAGAATAAAAACAAGCTTCAATTATCCATATGGTTACCCGAATGGCAAAAAAACTCTGCCATCGAGGATGTGAAAAATTCACAACAGGGCTTACAGGATATTCGCGTTTTTGGTGCTTATTTTAATAGTAATGATCAATTATTATTAACGGAAGATGCGATAGAAATGTTAAAACAAACACAGCAACAATTTAATGAAACGCATAATATTATACTAACGTTAATTAACGATTATGTTACAGATAACACCCCTTCTGTTCAGAAGGATAGTGCGTTATTGCATCGATTGTTACAAGATACGTCATCAAGGCAACAACATATCGATAATATTATGCAGGTTGTTGAACAGTATGACGTGGATGGTATTGAAATTGATTATGAAAAGATAGCTAAAGAGGACATCCCTAAGTATGTACTTTTCTTAGAGGAACTGTATAAACAGCTATCGAAAAAGGATATATCATTACATGTCGTACTAGAGCCCCGTTTCCCATTTAAAGTGAAATTACCAGATGGACCTAACTATACAGTGATGGCTTATAATGTGCACGGATATCATAGTGGTCCAGGTGCAAAGGCAACTTTTTCATTTTTAGATGACTTACTAAAAAAAATTGGGAAGTCCAATCAAAACTTAGCAATTGCCTTTGCAACGGGCGGATTTGAATGGATGAATCAAGGCAAAACAGTTGCTTTAACAGAGATAGAGGCAGAGGAATTACTGAACAAAACGAAAGCAGTTAAACAACGCGACAAAGCAAGTGGTGCAGCATATTTCACCTATTTAGATGAACAAAATGTTACGCATGAAATCTGGTACGCCGATCAGGAAACGCTTGAACAATGGACAGCCTATGTGCAAAAGAAAAGCTATCATGACGTTGTTTTATGGCGCGCCGGAGGTCTAAGCTCAAAAACGTTACAATGGATTGGCAAACAATCAGCGGAGTGACGGGCAGAGCAGCAAAGTCGTGGATAGAAACACTGAAGTGGCGGATAGAGCAGTCAGAGTGACGGAGAGAATAGTTGAAGTGACGGATGGAATAGCCGGAGCGACGGATAGGATTATCAAAGCGACGGAAAGAACCGCCAGAGCGACGGATAGGACTATCAAAACGATGGATAAAATCGCAAGCGACGGAAAGAACCGTCAGAGCGACGGATAGAATAAAGACGTGGATAGAACAGCCGAAATCGTGGATAGAAACGCCAAAGTCGTGGATAGAACAGCTGAAATCGTGGATAGAACCGTCAAAGTCGTGGATAGAATAAATGAAGTCGTGGATAGAATCGCCGAAGTGGCGGATAGAGCAGTCAAAGCGACGGATAGAACCGCTAAGTCGTGGATAGAAGAGCCAAAGTCGTGGATAGAAGAGCCAAAGTCGTGGATAG
>NZ_JARVRU010000118.1:0-8814 GCF_030209535.1 Lysinibacillus sp. fls2-241-R2A-57 | reverse complement strand
TCATTGGAACATAAATCATTCGATACTGTATAATTTTGGTTAATCAACACGCGTGGTTAACTTAATAACTTTTAAAGCGAATGAAGAAAGAAACTTTCATACTATTATTACGCATGGAATGAGTTCGTTTGCCGCAAAAGTTCCTTTAGATGAAAATGAATGGAGATATACTGAACTTATAATGTATCTCCCGAAAACTTGGCCAGTAATGAAAGAAAATATTCATGAGTTTAATGAATATTGGCCTTTCGGATGGCTTAGAAAATTAGGGAAATTCACACATGAGATGGATACTTGGTTTTGTTATGGCGATACAATCCCGAACGGTGATCCACCTGAGTTAATAGCAAATAATACTAACTTTTGTTATATGTTATTATTACCACCTATACGAGAAGATGAAAGTTTTTTCGAATTAAAAATCAGTAAAGAAAAATCAGTTCGTTTTCTAGTGGTAATGCCAATTTATAAAGAAGAAATGGACTATCACTTGAAGTATGGATTTGGAGCTCTTCTTGAAAAATTTGATCAATTTGATGTGAACGACATTATTGATATAAATAGAGTAAATACTTGTAAAAGTTTAAATACCTAGAAAATCTATTTTTAATAGAAAAGACAAATTGAGCAGCTGGAAGAAATAGCAAAAGAGCTAAATCTAGCAGGATAATTCTAAATAATAGTATTCTACTTTATCTAAGAATGTTGGAGGATTAGATAATGAAGTTAACTAAAGAGCAAGCAGAACAATTAGCATTGGAATATAGAAACAATATAAGAATGAACATTAGAGATTGGAACTAATCAGTGTCGAAGTTTCAAAAGTTTCAATGAATATTGGGTGGCTATTTTTGAGTGAAATCCAAAGAAGAGCATTTATTGGAGGGACCATTATTTTATTGATAATCATTTAGAAATGAGTTTAGATGACGTTTTAGAAGTAAGTATAACGAGTTTAGATAAGTAAAGAAACCAATCTATCTCACCTGTGAAAGGTAAAGAATGCTTTCTCACAATAGACCATAATTATTGAAGTTGGAGAATATATTTTGAAACTTTATTTTTTGAATGACTGTTTGGGAGAAATAAAAAATATTAATGTTGATGGTAGTTGGTTAAATGGAAGGATTATATGTAACAAAAACATAAAGAAATTCATGGATTTTTTGAAGCGATTGTTTACGAAAAAAACGAGTTTGTTGAAGAGAATTTTTGTGATGAAAGTAATTGGTATATTCTTGATGGAGAAAATGGAAAAAGAGAAATATACATACCTGCAGTTTATCTCGATTGCGAGGATATACTAGTGATCTTACCATTAAGCTATTGCGTATCCAAAACTTTCTAATAAAAAAAAGAGAGGTAATGTAATATGACATATGATGAAGTGGAATCCGTTTTATCTCAAGTGTTGGAAAAAGAATGGGAAGACTTAGATCCACCTTCTTTGAATGATTGGGGAGAAATGGAAAGAAAACTTAATTGTAGATTTGGGGAAGAGTTTAAATCTTTTTTTATCTTAATTTCTAAATATGTATTACCAGGCATTTTAAACGTATCAACAGGAAAAAATAATGGGAATGATTTAATTACGTTTGTGTATGATTATGAGATTAATAATGGTCATTGGAATGTAAATATGATCCCATTCTTCGAAATTGGTAATGGTGATTATTTTTGTATAAATGCAAAATACGGCCCAGTATCACCTGTATATTACTATTCTAGTGAAGATTTTAATATTGAAGAATACAATACAAGCTTTGAAGAATGGATAAACGACTTACCTCAGTTTTTAAATGGATAAATATTGATTAGCCTCGATAAAAGTTTCATTGAGGTTTCTTATAAATGAATAGTTTTAAAGAATTAATATCAAAAGAACAAGCAAAAATGATTGGACTCGATTATATTGATAAAGTTCCATTAAACATATTCAATTTTAATGGAAATAAACTGATGAAATTAACAATAGTAAATTTCTCAAAAATAAAAAGTCAAAGTTAATTTAGCAGCGTGCTCGTTCTTAAGGGGAGAATAGAATTATACGCGTTGAAAATAAATAAGGTGGATGTTTTAATTGCACAATAACTTTTCTGAAACTACAACACAAATCTTAACCAATTCGGGATGGTTTCCTGAAAGAGAAATTGATATTAAGAAAACAGTAGATTTTTTAGAGTCAAAAGGTTACCAACCATTTCACGGTGTTCTTAAAATGTTAAGTGAATTTGGTGGATTAAAATGTAATTTCCAACATCCTAATGGAAATAAAGATTCATTTCATATAATTCCAGAAGAGGCTTATGGTGATTACTATGAAAAAGAGGATTTTGAAGAAATTGAAATACGATTAAATGAGCCGATAATAGCAATTGGTGAAGCAAGAAATACTTATATGTTGATGTTTATGTCTAAATCGGGGAAAGTATTTGGAGAAATGGGTTATTGCTTAGTGAAATTTGGTGATAACATTTTCGAAGCCTTAGAATTATTGTGCCAAGCCCTACCTGGAGAAGAAATAGAATAGCTTCTAAAAAACAATACCCTAAATCCATAACTTTTTATGTTTGAACAAATTGGTCGTTCGATATTTTGGAATATAAATGGATTTGAAGAAAACGAAATGAGTGCAGCTGTTATAAGAATGAAAAAGAGATTTATAAAAATAGAGACTAGTACAATTGTGGTAGATAGATAAGGGGATGAATATTTATTTCCATATGAAATAGGATTTTTCCGAACGGATATGTAAATATTTATAATTAATGTTTATAAATGAGGGTGCGAGTGGTATTATTCCAATACTGGATGGTCTTGATACCCAACCATAATAAACAACATGGAGTATGCTTTGTTTTTTATATTCTGGATATTTGTTCAGAGTAAAGCAAAACAGAGAGAATTTATCCTAGTTTCTGTAAAGGGAGTGAGTGGAGTGATTGATAACAATTTACCTATTGTTCCTTGGGTAGGACTTGGAGGGATTAAGCTTTATAGTCATATAAGCCAGTTCTACGATTTAATTGCTAATATGGATGAGAAGTCAAGGTTGGTTACAACGTTTTTTATTAGATATGAAATTAAAGATTCTGTAGACCTGTGGTTCAATTTGATGAATGGGAAGCTCTTTAAGATAACGGCATTGAAAGATTACAAAGGGTTATTATTTAACAAGATACATATTGGTATGCATATTGATGAAGTGCTCCAAGTAGAGCCGAGTTTTGAATATGATGATTTTGAAGAAGTCTATGTTAGTTCAAATGGTATATATATTGAAACTGATCCAATTGAGCATACCGCATTGTGGATATCGGTATTTGTTAAAGAAATAGATAATGATGATTTTGAGAGAGGGAATTGGTAAAGAGTACTTATGGAGAATTTATCGGTAAAAACGAGAGATATACTATTACAGGTAGGCTGGAATCCAAATAATAAGATTGACGTAACTAAAACCGTGTCTTATGAAGAATTAAGCAAGGAAGTTTCGTATGCACTTCGACACGCTCCGTGGCAATATGAGTTAGAAATAGATGATGATGGCTGGGTTTCGCTTGAACAATTAAGAGCCGCTTTTTTAGCCACTCCGAAGTGGAGCAAGTTAGAGGTTAATGATTTTATTGAAATGGTCAATATGGCAGAGAAGAAGCGACATGAAATACAGGGTAATAAAATTAGAGCGTTATATGGACATTCAAATGGTATCCATAAGATAGCAAAAGAAGAAAGAATACCACCAAATGTATTGTACCATGGTACGGCTAAGAGATTTCTGGGGAAAATAATGATAGAGGGGCTACTTCCACAAACACGACAATATGTACATTTATCAGTCGATTTGGAGACAGCTATGCTCGTTGGAAAAAGAAGAGATCATGAACCACGAATATTGAAGATTAAAGCAAAGGAAGCCTACGACCAGGGTGTTAAATTTTACTATGGAAACGATAATGTTTGGCTAGTGGACTCGATTGATGCTAAATATATATCAATAGATTAACTTTTGGGGTGTTCTTTTTGTACATACACAGGATGGTGAAAAATGTTTGATTTAACTAATAGTAAGGACTTAAATAAATATGCAGCAGCAAGCGAAAAAGAAATACTTGCCATTGAAGACATGATTAACTTTAAACTACCCGCTGAATATAGAACATTCCTTAAATACACTAATGCCCTTTCTAGTGCCAGTGGTGTGTTGATTTACGGGACTGAAGAAATAATAGAAAGAAACGAGACTTGGGAAGTAAATGAATATGCCAAAGGTTATCTTGCTATCGGTGATGACGGAGGCGGTACTGTCTTTTTAATGGCACTCAATACAGAAGAGAGTAGGGTTTTCGCGGTGGGTTCCGGAGATATGAATCCACAAAATGCAACTATCATAGCCGCAGATTTTACACGTTGGATTGATAGTGGCTGTGTTAGTGAGACAGAGGACGAGGAGTTAGGTGACCCTATTGATACTTGTAATATTCTGTTAACAGCTTCACCGAATGGGGGATTAAAAGATTTAGTCAAAATAAAAAACGTTCTGCACATAAAGATATCTGCTTCGGATTTATTAAAGTGTTCAAAAAATCTTCCTTGTGAACTTGTAAAGGACTATCCATACATTCAGGCTATAAAGCTAATTGAATCAATGGGGGAAATTGGACAAGCATTAACAGTAGTTCCTTTAACTATAAAAGAGTAAAAGATTGTTATATTAAATAAGCTTATTCCAATCAAAAGAGTGAGTAGGAATAAGTTTTTTATGGAAGCACCAAATACTACACACCTTCTAAAGAATTAATAATCGTAACCAAAAGAGGTGCTACTTTCTTTATTTTACTTGATGGGAATTATTTGAAGATTTTTTGCTCATATAGAGTATGTATAATAAGAGAAATCATTAAGAGCAACGAGAAAGGATTGATACATAATGAAGCATTCATTAAAGCAGGTGATTGCTTTACAAGCAGTAGAGGAGTCAGTTACTTATACGGATAGTAAATTAGGTGGAAGACCTTATTGTAAGTTAGGTGACAGTTTTCCTGTACATAGTAGTGGCATACCTTATATGTTTTTGGCACAGCTTAATTTTTCTCAGTTACCTTCGCTGGAAGATTATCCGCAGCAAGGGCTTCTACAGTTTTTTGTGTTGGCAGATGAGGATTATGGTGTTTACGAGGATGGTTATTATTGTCGGTATTATGCGGACTTTGAGCCATCTCATGATATAGAGCCTTTTTCTGATGAGGAAATGGAGTATGAGCTATGCGAACCAATTATCTTTGGTGGTCCTTATGCATTTAAGGCAACATTACGAGAAGAATTAGTACCGTACACAGATCCTCGCTCCGTTCAATATGACTTACCAATGGAGAACCCTGCATATTCAAAGTATTTTGATCAAACAGATGGTAGCGGCACGAAAATAGGTGGCTATGCATTTATGGATAAAAATAGTTTTGATGAGAATAATGGCAATGCTGAGCTGCTGTTTCAATTAGATATGGAGGGCGATGCTAAAAAGACATATGCCATGATAGCAGACTCTGGCACAATGCAATTTTTTATAGAGCGAGATTCTCTAATCGCAAAGGATTTTTCTAAACTTTATTATTATCTTTACAGCATGTAATAGAAATCGTATCGCGAAGGCAGTGGCGATACGATCTCTTATTGCCTTCGCGTGTAAATATGCTTCGATCGTAAGCGTCAAATAGCGCCCACTGAGTAACAGGTGGGCGCTGTTTGGCGCTTACTTTTATATTGTAATAATGAATGTATACACCTTGGGACTTCTATCCATCGTGTTCGCCTTTCTTTCCGTCGTTCCAAGACTTCTATCAGTCGATGACTCCATGGTTTCCGTCGCCGCAATTTCTATCCGTCACCTTGGGACTTCTATCCGTCGTTGTCGCTTTTCTTTCCGGCGATGACTCCGTAGTTTCCGTCACCACGTTTGGATATAGATATTTGTAATAATTATCTGATAATTTAAAGAGGGGAAATGTATATTAAGCAAAAATACTACATTATCTATTGTTTTTTAGTAATTTGTAGAAAATATTGTTGAATATATGTAATAAGATAGTATAATGGAGTTGTAGTTACATATTTGGATATTAATACCTTGTAAAATAATTGTAAAACAAGTTTGTGAAAAAATATGTGACTGCAATAAATGTAAGAAAATAACTAATGAAATGAGGAGATTTGTAATGATGAACATGATTCAATATTTAGAGCAAAATCCGTCGTTAGTAACTTTGTTAAAAGAAAAAAAAGCTTCTATACTTGGTGTTACAGAAATTGAACAAAAGGCAATTCTGGATTCTTTTGATGAAGAATACAGTTCAGAAGGTTTAATTTGGTACTAAGGTTTAAAAAAATTAAATGGTTGTGGCTAGCTATAAGTGTCTACTTAGTAATCGGTATATATCTGTTCTATGTAACTTATAGCTCGCCTTCTTTAAATATTAAAGTTCAGGAAAAAGATGGACAATGGTTTGTAATTGAACCATATTTCAAAAAATGGGCAGATGATAATCATGTAATGTCTGGAGATACAATTTTAGAGGTTGATGGTACTCGGATAGAATATGATACTAAGCTAAAATATGATTCTGTAATTAGAGCAGCAAATGAATTGTTAGTAATGAAGCCAGATGGAAAACTTATTGAAGTAAAAATAAAGCATTTAGACATACCACAACAATTTTATTATGTTTTGGCAGTTCCCTTTTGTTATTATTTACTTAGTTTATTTATTACAGTGTATTTAAATTATAAGCAAAAAAATAACATCCTAATTAATTTACTAATTCTATTTATTCTAACTGTTTCTTTAGCGTATGTTAGTAGTGGGGCTTCGAGTAGACTTGATTATGTTGGTATTGTTGTGAATCGTAGTACTATGCTACTGTGCTTAGTACTATTAATTCATTTCTTGAAGGAATATTTTAAATTTTTAAATATAAAATGGGCCTTTTTTGAAAATGTAAAAGCACTTTATATAATTCCTTTATTTACTATATTAATTAGCGTTTTAAGTGTAATTTATCCATCTACTTACTTTATCCATTCTTACATTATTCTGGGGATGTTTTTAATGCTTTTAACAATCCTACTATGTATTATGACAAGAGGGTATCTTAAACATAAAACGCCACAACTAAAAATTTTATTGATTAGTGTTTTTATTCCGTTTTTACCTTTCCTTTTTTTATATGCACTACCAGTAATCTTATTTAATCATTATTTACTATCTGCCGAAGTATGCTCCTTATTCTTAATGCTAATCCCTTATAGCTTTATATTTACACAGCTCACTGAACGTATCTTTGATATGGAATATTTTATTACGCGTTTACGCCATTATTTTAATTTTTCATTTGCTTTTACGATCTGGCTATTAATGGGCCTTTATTCGATTACGGATTTATCTATTTCAAAAATGACGGAAATATTCTTTTTTGCATTTTTGTCGTTAATAGCACTTTTTTACATAAAAGAGAAAGTAGATTATCGAAAGCGAAAAATTCTTTTTTCAACAAAAGGAGATTATATTCATCGATTGTATACGACAGTTGATAGTATCGGAAGGGTCGTAAAAATTGAGGACTTACTTGAGAAATTTGTTAAGGAAATTGCTGTACATCTTGAGATTGATAATGTTTACGTATTAACCTATGATTTGCAAACACATCAAGTTACTTCAACGAGCAAATCAAAAGAATATACACCAAATCAAATTGACGAAGTACTATTAGATAAACTTCGCTTGGGAGATATAAAGAAAACGGATCATTTTTATATTGCCTTTATCCACCAAGATGTTAATTATAAAAGAATACTAGTTGTAGACCATAATAAATCCATTTATCTAAAGGATGAGGAATTGTTATGGCTTGAATTATTACTTTTATATTTAAATAATTTTATAGAAAATACAAAAATGGTGGAGGAGCTTCTCGAACAGTTAAAGCATATGAAGGAAGCTGATAAAAGTCAGCTGCCGTGGCTTAGTAAGCTACTTTGGCTACGATTTGAGGAAGAAAAATATCAATTAGCTCAAGAACTTCATGATACGATTTTACAAGAGCAGCTCCATATTGCTAGAGAAATGGATGTATTTATACATGCAAAGAAAAAGGCGGATATTCAATCGAACCTTACTAAAATACATGATCATATGATTACATCAGTGAATGATTTAAGAGGCTACTGTGAAAATTTGAAGCCACCCTTATTAGATACATTGGGATTAAATGCTGCGCTTGAGAAGCTTATTCAAAAAATACATAAGCGTGCCGATTTCGTTTTAATTTACACAATCGATCGTCTTTACTTGGAGGATGAGCGTTTAAACTTGATGATTTATCGACTTTTCCAAGAGCTGCTAAACAATGCCTTGAAGCACTCATTTGCCAATACTGTTGAAATTCATCTAGTAGAAAAAGAAGATGGTTTTGAAATCAATTATTCTGATGATGGTGTAGGATGTAAGATGGATGATATCATTCTAGCTGATTCAATGGGGATCAGAGGTATGCAAGAGCGGGTCCAGGCCTTTAATGGTCAGTTTTCTATTAACACCAATGTAGGAGAAGGCATGTCCATTCGAATTAGAGTAGATGAAGGAAATCATACCCATTGCTTTGGCTATGACACCTATAATAGAAGACCAATTCATAGTAGCGGATAATAGATAATTATTTACACCTCCTAACCTTTTCGTATTGTGCAGATTTCACAGAATTGACCTTCAGGAAGCCCACTTCTTCAGAGGTGGGAGGAATGAAGTGCTTTTTTCTTTAC